>NZ_JBQWRH010000012.1:0-213930 GCF_052545115.1 Nocardia glycosmidis
TTGTGGCTGCCGCGCCCGCACAGCCGGTGATGGAATCTGACATTCGATGGAACCGATCGCTGGACTGCTGCGTCAGATTCAGCGACGGACCGAATTCTCGGAAGTGGGGTTGCAGGTGGAAGACCGCGGACGCGACGCGACGCAGGAACACAACAAGGCGTTACGCGACCAAATCGATTCGCTGCTGGAGGTCTTCGAGCAACAGCGCAATGATTTGGCCGAGGCACAGTCCACGCTGGCAACCACCACCGTCACGGCATGGTCCTCGAACAACCTGATACGCGTGGTCAGCAACGCCGCAGGCGTTCCGGTGGAAGTCCACGTCGAACCGGAGGCGTTCAAGCGTTCCACCCCGGAGAAGCTCGGCCACTCCATCACCGAGGCCGTCCAGGCCGCCGCCCGGCTGGCACTGGAGGCGACCCAACAGGCCGTTGCACCTGTCCAAGCGTCAGCAGGTGGAATTCCCGATCTCTCCGATCTGGTGCCCGGCGCCCCGAGCATCCGTGACCTGGTGCGCACGATGTTTCCTGAGCCTCCCGCCGCACAGGACGAACCCGAATCACCGGATGACGAATCCGAGGACGAGTACTACCGCAACCGCTCCTACCTGCGTGACCGTCCATGATCCATTCGATAAGCGCTGAAAACCTCGGCCAGGCTGTGAACGACCAGTGAGCCTTTTTCATCCTTGTCGGGCGGCTTGAAGTTCGCGGTTTTGTAGCACGTGGATCGCCTTGACGAGTCGTCCGGCCTTATCGGGGCAGCACCGGAGTTTCCGCAGTACTCGCCAGGTTTTGAGCTGGGCGTTCGCTCGTTCGCCGCGGCCACGCAGCTTCGCATGAGCACGGTTGGCGACTTTCTGCGATTCCGGCTTGTTCCTGCCCTTGTACGGGGTCAGCAGCGCGTTTGCGCCTTGATATCCTTTGTCGGCCAGGGTGATCCACCCGCCCTGCTCGAGCTCGTAGAGGATCCGCCGGATCCAGGCCGCTTTCAGATCGTGCACACTGCCGGGCAACGCGCCCGACACCCACACGATGTCACCGTCGGCAGCCGCAATGACCTGCACGTTCATTCCGTGGTGGCGGTGTTTCCCCGAGAAGTAGGGGCGGTCGGCGGCCACCCGGTCGATCGGGATCAGCGTGCCGTCGAGGATCAGGTAGGCATGCCCGTCGGTCTTCGCACGCCGCAAAGCCTTTCGCAGATCCGGTGATCGTGCGGCCAGCAGTTCGACGGCTTCTTCGACGTAGCGCCACGCGGTCGTGGTGGAGACCTCGAAACCCGCACCCAAGTCGCCGAAGGTTTCACCCTTGCGCAGGTAGGCCAGGACGAGCAGGGCTTGTCGGCCCGGGTTGAGCCGCCGCCACACCGACCCGATCGCGGCGCGGTGTCGCCGGATAACGCCGGCGACGTAGTCGAGGGTCTGGCGTGACAACGGCAGCGCGGCACGGTAGAAAAGCATCGAAGCCCTTGGTGTTCGGAGGTTGTGGTAAACACCGATCTACCAGGGGCTTCGCCATACGTCCAGCCGAACTACCCTGCAGAGCAACAGATCTCACGGCCACCCATCAAGCAGGATGAAAAAGGCTCACTGGCAGGTGGCGTATTCGAAAGATTGCGGAGCTCAATCGCCAGGAAATCGATAAAGACATGGCAAAGCTCGAGCAGGACGTGCTCGATTTGATTCGCGGGGAAGGGTTCAACCCTCATCACTATGAGGCGTGGGTGGGTGATAGCGAGAAGATACCCATTGATGTGAAGCGTGGATACCAGGAGTACGAGCGAGTCACCTTCATCCGCGGCGACCGGCCGGATGAGGGAATTTTGGCTAAAGCGTATTCTCCCGAACACGCTGTTGCGTATATTGTTCAAAACGCGAATGATGCGATGAGCGTCGAACACCTTGAGAGAGATACACTTAGTAGACTGGAGCGTGGGCGTGCTGCGATTGTTGTAAAGAGCGAAGCGGACGCTCTGGCCTTCGGTCTCGGACAGGACGTACTACCATGGGCTCCTGACGACGACAGTGTTCTTGCCGAAAGGCTTGCAGCACGCACCGACTCATCGACGGTAAGCGGCCAACGTATAACGCAAGAGCCAGAATTGGCAGTTTCTCCTCGTGCTAATCCGGACATTCCGCCGCCAACGATGTGGGATCCGCGCGAACGAGCAGAAATGACACTCGCCGGCCGCGAAGATGCGAGGAATGAAGCGGCTCGTGATCGCCAGGAGCGCAAGGAGGCAATCGAGTATCGCGAGCTGGAACGTAAACAGCGTCACCCGATAGCACGTGATGGATTCGACCGGCAGATCGACGCCCGTCAGCTCGCACGCGACGAGCTCGAGAGAAAACTGGATGTCCGCGAACATAATCGGGACCTGAGGGAGCGGAATGGACGCATTCCCGAAGAATTTGCACGCGACCATCAAGAACGTGAATGGGACGACCGGGCAAGAGCCAACTTGCAGCGAGAATGGCTTCGAGACGAGCGCGCGCAAGATCGCTACGACCGCATGGCGAACGAGCAGGACACCCCAAAGCGTGTGCACGAACTAGACGAACGCGTGCGGCAGCTGGACGAAAGAGAGGCGCTGCTCGATCGAAACGAGCTTGCGCGACTCGAGCGGGAGCGTGCACTGGCCGAAGAGGGGCGCGGTCTCGACGCTGAAGAGTTGCGTCAGAGGGAGCTCGATGACCGTGCACGTGTAGTTCTCGAGACTAGCCGGGCTCGCCTGATGCGTGTGGCGGAGTTGGGCCGCGAGGCACCCGAGCGCGTGCGGGAGCTGGATGCCCGCTTGTTGGAGCTGGAAGGCAGAGAAATATAATAGTTCGGATCGAACGCGAACGCCAGGGCCTCGAACCGACTGCCGAGCAACAGCGCGAGCGTGAACTCGATAAGCGTGAACGTGCGGCGCGTGCACGGGAGCGTGACCAGCTAATTCGAGTCGCTGAGTTGGAGCGAGACGGTCGTCGGATCCCTGACCGTGTACGATATCGAGACGCCCGTGAGCTGGAGCTCAATAATCAAGAGCTTGATCGAATCAAAGAAGGGCGTGTCATTCTTCGCGCAAGGAATGAGTTGAGCCCCTTGCAACACCAAGCGCTTGAATTGGATCGACGTCATCGAGAGGAGGAACTGGCTCGAATCGCTGAAGAGCGAGCGCGTGAAAGGGACATTCACGATCCGGTCGCTCGATTGCTGCAGGAGAGGGGACTGAATTCGCTCGCGATCGAGTACGAGAATCGGATGCGAGCAGAACGCGAGCGTTTGGCACGTGAACGCGCTGCGCGAGAACGAAACAGAGGGCGGGAGCGGGACTTTGGACGTGATTTTTGGTAAGAAAATCATGGGATATATACTATTCACTATTGCACACGCGGCAGCTCGTTTGGAGAATATCAGGACTCACCCAATGGAACGATTATCGAAAGGATATTTCTGTGGCGTATGAAACCAGTGGGGCAGTCAACTCGCTAAAGAGGATCATTCCCGGAGCGGGAATCGATGACGCATTGCCGAACGTTGAGTGGTTTCCGGAGCCATCCAGAGTCCCGTTGATCATCGATACCGATATCGGCGGCGAACCCGACGATGCAATCGCACTTATTGTTGCCGCCGGGCTCCCCAGCCTATCGCTCGTGGTCACCAGCGACGAGCACGATGGTCGGCGAGCCCGGTTGGCGCGATACGTGCTGGACCTGATCGGTCGCTCCGATGTTCCAGTCGTCGCAGGTGCACAGCTAGGTAATGAAAATAATTGGGCTGCAGAGGAATTAGTGCCCAACTACATTTCCACCCAGTCGACCGATGTCCTGACGGCAGTACGCCGCGTGGTCGACGAGCATGACGGTCTGATCAGCTGGGTCGGACTCGGGCCGATGTCGAACCTAGCCGCGGTTCTCGCCGACAATCCTGCCCTTGGCGAGCGGCTTGTCATCACTCAGCAGGAGGCCGCGGTGCGGTTCGCTTCTGACGGCGGGCAGCGGAACTTCAAGCTGGATGTGGACGCGGTGCGAAGGGTTCTCGCGGCAGGAGCCGCGCCATGGATCATACCGGCCGACATAACCTTTCAGCTGACGAACTCTTTGTCCAAAGATTCGCTGGGGTACGAAATCCTCAGGAATGGCCAGGATCCAGCTCGTGAGCTGATTCGCGATCACCTGGATCAGTGGTTCGAGGACTTCGGTCCTTTCGCCGGGCTGCATGCAGTACCGACCCTCGCACTCGGGATCGGAATGCCCTATTTAACCTCCATATCGGCCACCATCGGTCTGGACGAAGCCGGTCGCATCGTCGCCGGTGACAATGCCGTACACATTGCTCAGACCGTCGACTACAGCCGGCTGCGCGCATGGCTCGTCCGTCGCCTGGAGTTGGTTCGATCCAAGCTCGACGTCCACCCTGCCGCCGACTACACCGATTTGCGTAGCTCGGAGAGATAAACCTGCGACAAGGAGATCGACCGATGGCACTCTACGCGGAGATTCGAAAACTGGAAGAGCACGAGCAACAGATCTGATACGCATACACCGATGTGTCGGGGTTGAGCACTCCTTCGTCTCGACAAACCATCGGCGCCAGGCTTGAGTCAGTTGTTCGGTGTAGCGGCCGTCGTGGGTGACGCCGCGCCACCGCAGCACCTTCAGCGACAGGGCCCAGTGGTTGAACGGCGGGCGCACGCTCTCCGCAAGCTGGACCAGCTCTATGGATTCCCGTTAGCCCCAAACGCGGTCGTCCTGCGCGCGATCTTCCACTGCCGTGGGCTCCGCCGGTGCTGGTCGAGAAGCGGAGTTATGCTGCCCTTCGGTCCGGGTGGGTCGATCGAGAGAGGGGCCATGGGTGCTGAGGCAGCATGATTCGTTCGCCGGCTACCTGATCGAGGGCGTCCTCGGGCAAGGCGGCATGGGCACGGTTTACCTGGCCCGGCACCCGCGCCTACCGCGCCTGGTGGCGCTCAAACTGCTCAACCGCGCGGTGTCCGAGGACGAGGAATTGCGGCGGCGTTTCGAGCAGGAAGCCAATGTTGTTGCGCGCCTCGAACATCCGGGCATCGTCGGCATCTACGATCGCGGCACACAGGACGGGCACCTGTGGATCTCCATGCAGTACATTCGCGGCACCGACGCGGCGCGGCTCGATTCCCGCGCAGCGCAGCCGGGCCATATCATGCAGATCGTCACGGACACCGCGAACGCCCTCGACTACGCCCACAACCGCGGTGTGCTGCATCGTGACATCAAGCCTGCCAACATTCTGATCGCCGAGCCGCAAGCCGGACGCGAAAGACATGCCGTTCTCACTGATTTCGGCATTGCCCGACTCCTGGACGCGGACACCAAACTGACCGCCACCGGGACATTCACCGCCACACTCGCGTACGCTTCGCCGGAGCAGCTCTCCGGCCAGCCGGTCGATCACCGTGCCGATCAATATTCCCTCGGCTGCACCCTTTTCACACTCCTGGCGGGGCAACCACCGTATTCTTCGACCAATCCCGGTCAGATCGTCACCGGACACCTCGCCAAGCCGGTCCCACGGCTCAGCGATGCCCGCCCGGACCTGCCACCGCAGCTCGACAGCGTGATCGCACGCGCGATGGCCAAGCATCGGGACGAACGATTCGCTACCTGCGGCGAATTCGCGGCAGCCGCGACGGCGGCTCTGCGCGGCGAAGCCGCCGTAGCCCTACGCGGCGAAGCCGCCGTCGCGCGATCCGCTCCGGCCGCGACCGTCGTTAACCAGCGTTCCGCCCACCCCGCTACATCGGTCGCCCCGTGGCCGCTTTCAGCTCCGGCGATCCCGAATCAGCCTCCGAGCCCGATCCGGCGCTACAACCCCGAACCCGATCCGTGGCCGATAGCTCGAGTCGTCGATCAGCCACAGCCGTCCGGTGTCATCGCCAGAACCGCCGCCCTTGTCGCATTCGCTTTCGGCCTGCTCACCTCCTTGATCGCCGTCGGAACGGTTGCCGAAATGGCAAACAGGCGCGGCAGGAGCCAGATCCGAGCACCGCGCGACGTCGTCCTCGAGTTTCTCGCCCCAATTTCGATCACATCTGCGATGTCGCTGCTGCTGCTCGGTGGGTCTATCGCGCTTTTCGCGCGTCGGCGCGGCGGCCGCATCGCAGTGGCCCTGGGCACCGGAATCATCACACTGATCGCCCTGATCGCTATTGGAGCAAGCCTCGGCGACAGCAGCCGCGCCGACGTGGTGTTCTTCGGCGTGATCCTGATATTCGCCTTCACGGGACTGGCGGCCGCCATATCCCCCTCGACCGGCCGATGGCTCGCACACAGGCGTGCCAGGGGGCGGTCATGACAAGAGGCGTCTATCCGCCCCTTCGTTCACCATCGGTCGAGCCCACGAGGTGATGCGGGTGGACGTGGCCTGCCACACAAGACTCAGTCCGCTTGAAACGGCGGCAGGGCAGGTGCTGATCGACAGCGGGCAGACGGTGCCGGACAACAGCAAGCCGCGGTGAAACCCGCAGTGCGAACAGAACCACGGGACTGACGCCGAATCCGTCACATCCGTGTCGAATCCGGTGCACTGCGCGGAACCTGCCGATCACATCAGCGCCTTCGCGGCCGGTTCGCCCGTCCGAGACGCACCGAATGTCAGTGGCCCCTGCTAACTTTCGTCCCGTTCTGATCTGACGAAAACAGCGAGGCGCACATGACAATCGGGGGAACAACCTATCTCGAACTGTCCGAGGACAGTGGTTCCACGCACAAGTTCTACGAGGTTGCCGTCGCGGGGACGCAGGTGAGCGTCCGGTTCGGCCGCATCGGGGAGCATGGGCAGACGAAGGTCAGTTCGTTCGCCACCGAGGAGAAGGCGCAGGCGGCCGCGGCGAAGAAGATCGGCGAGAAGGTTCGCAAGGGCTACGCGCCCGCCGTGCTGGGTGCGCGGGCCAGGCGTCCGGTGACCCGGCGGGCGATCAGCAGCAACCGCTCCACCGCGAAGTCCGCGCCCACGCTCTGGAGCTTCGACTCCGGCGCGGCCGCCTTCGGCATCTTCGTCGACGAGCGTCGCTGCTGGGTCGGCAACGAGAACGGTGACGTGTACACCCTGAGCCCAGAGGGCACGGTCACCGGACGCTACCGTTTGCCGGATTCGGTGAAATGCATTGTCGCCGACGACTTCTGGATCTACGCCGGTTGCGACGACGGCCGGGTCTACGACCTGTCCGGCAAGGTGCCGCGGGCTGCCTACGACATCGCGGCCGATGTCGACATCTACTGGCTGGACATCCACGACGGCATTCTCGGTTGTCTCCGACCGCCAAGGCGGCATCACGGTGATCGATTACGAAGAAGAGTCGCTGTGGAGCCGCCGCAGCACCGGCGACTCCGGATGGATGGTCCGCATCGACGGAAGCGGCGTCTATCACGGACATTCCGCCGGTGTAACCACATATGACCTGGACAGCGGAAACACGTTGTGGCAAACCGATACCGGCGGCGACGTACTGTTCGGTTGGCAGGAATCCGATGCGGTATACGCCGGTACCGGCCGCCGCCAGGTCCGCATGGTCACCAAGAGCGGCCGCGCCGAGCAGACCTACCAGTGCGACGCCGCGGTGTTCTCCTGCGCCACCTCACCCGACGGGCGCTATGTCTTCGCGGGCGACAACTACTCGTCGGTGTACTGCTTCGATGCCGCCGGAAACCGGCTATGGAAGCTGGCCACCGGTTGCGGCTCGGCGTATTCCATGCAGTACCGCGATGACAAGCTCTACCTGGTGACGACCACCGGCACGCTGGCCTGTCTCGATGTCAGCGAAGCCGCGATCCGCGACGCGGAACAGGGTGTGCTGCCCGAGACGGTGTCGGTGAAGGCGCCCGAGATCTCCGCCGTACTGCCCAGCAACAGTGTCGAGGTGACGTCCGACGCCGGAACCGGTGTCATTGTGGAATGCGTGGATCACGACGGTGCCCTGCGCGTTCGGGTCGTCTCCCCCGGATTTCAGCACGGATGGAATGTGCAGTTCCCCAAGGATATTCGCCGTGTCGGCGCCCGCTATGTGGTCGACGGGGTAGCCGAGTCCGTGCGTGGCGGTTTCTACCGGGTACGGGGCGATATCCGGCAACTGAACTGACCGGGACGGCATCGAGTCGTGGCGGCGGCATGGGTAGGGCCGGCAGGAGTTCGCCCCGCTTCCTCTGTTCGGCCCTATCGAACGTCGTGTGCGGCTCGAGCGCTCTGCGCCGACTCAGCTCGAGATCGAGCCGGTGATGACGCCGTCGGCAGCACACGGAACGTGGCGCGACAGCTTCAGGAGACAACCGGCCGAACCCGGCGTTATCGATGCCGAGCCGTGCGCCGGTAGGCGTTCGCGGGATCCGAAGCGACGAACTGCGCCCATGTTTGTCCGTCGTGGACGTGATCGGGGCAGGTGTTCTCCCCGGCCCGGAAAGCGCGGCCGATCTTTCCTGGCACCGGGATCCGGAAAACCCGTCGCGGACGCTGCCGAGCGGCCCGCCAAACCTCTGCCAATTGCGCCAACGTCTGAACCTCTGGACCGCCGAAGTCAGGAGCACGACCCACGGGCCCACTCTTGACCAGCTCGGCGATCCTTCGCGCGACATCGGCGGCGGCGACGGGCTGGAAGCGAAAGTCCAACGGCAACGGCGCAACCGGCCACCCTTCGACGGTCTGCAACACGGACCCGAGCAACTCATGGAACTGCGTCGCCCGCAGGATCGTATGCGGCACACCGCTGTCGATGATCCTCTGCTCGCAGGCCAGCTTGTTGCGGTAATACCGGAACGGGATGCGATCGATCCCCACGATCGACACGTACAGCAGCTGCTCGACGCCCCGCGCGACACGAAGCAGATTCTCGGTGTGCGCGATATCGGGACCACCCCACCGTCGGACGTCGGAGGCGGCATGCACGATCACGTCGATCCCTGCGGCAGCCTCCGATATGCCCTCACCTGTCCGCAGGTCACCGACGTGTGTACCCGCCCCGGAACGCCGGGAAAGGACCCGAACGTCGTGGCCCTGTTCGCGTAACCGACCGACCACCAGCCTGCCCAACGCGCCGGTTCCGCCTGTGACGAGAATGCGATCGACCATCTGTTGCTCCTTCCACATCGGCAACCCTCAATGTCGGACACTCGAGTCGCACCGATGGTTGCGGTAATACCTCGGTGGCTACCGCATCAAAGATCCGGCAAACCCGGCCGACCGGCACCTTGCGTGCCCTTCGCTGTCGACCAGTTCACCAGAACCCCCTCGGGCGGGCTCGGTCGCCGCCACGATCTGGCTCGGCGTTGCCACCTCCTGCGGGCAGGCCGGATATCCGGCAACTGAGCCGGCCGGCCCGGGCGGCTGACCTGCGTCCGGCACCGACCGTGATCGCGTCTGCGCGCATTCTGATCTGCCGATTCGTAGACGGGAGGTGACGCCCGGTGGGAAGGTGGATGTACCGCAGGTGTCGGCAAAGGAGCGAGACGCATGGTGGACAAAACCAACGGAGCGCCCGCAGGCAACGGCGTGGTGACGGCGGAGCGTCCCGAGCAGATCCGCAACGTGGTCCTGGTCGGGCACAGCGGATCGGGAAAGACCACGCTGGTGGAGGCCATGGCGCTCACCGCGCGGGCGGTGAATCGCGCCGGACGGGTCGAGGACGGCACGTCGCTGTCGGACTACGACGAGATCGAACACCGCCAGCACCGCTCGGTGCAGCTGTCCGTGGTGCCGGTGACGTGGGCCGGAGTGAAGATCAACTTGCTGGACACGCCCGGGTACGCGGACTTCGTCGGCGAGCTGCGAGCCGGACTGCGCGCAGCGGATGCGGCGCTGTTCGTCATCTCCGCGGCCGAGGGAGCCGCCGGAATCCCGGGGGCGACCCGCGCGCTGTGGGAGGAGTGCGCCGCGGTCGGGATGCCGCGCGCGATCGTGATCACCCACCTGGACACGGCGCGCGACGAGTACGACGTGATGACCGAGGCCTGCCAAACCGCGCTGGGCGGCGGATCAACCGAAAGCATTCTGCCGCTTCATCTTCCGGTTTACGGCCCGAAGAATCCGGACGGCCACCGACCGGTCACCGGGATGGTGGAGCTGCTGCCGCACTGCGTGGGCGACTACTCCTCCGGCGCCGAGGTTCAGGGCGAGCCCTCGCCCGAGCAGGTGCCGGCGCTCGAGGAGGCACGCAACCGCCTCATCGAGGGCATCATCGCCGAGAGCGAAGACGAAAGCCTGATGGAACGCTACCTGGAGGGCGCGGAGATCAGCCTGGCGACACTGGTCGCCTCCCTGGAGCGAGCCGTCGCACGCGGGAGCTTCCATCCGGTCCTTTTCGCCGCGCCGGCGCCCGAAGGCGCCAAGCAAGGCTTGGGCACCGTCGAACTGCTCGAGCTCATCACCGGCGGGTTTCCGACGCCGGTCGAGCACGTCATCAGCGCCGGCAACGGCGCCGGGCCGCAGCCGCTGCGCTGCGACCCGAACGGGGAGTTGGCCGCCGAGGTCATCCGCACCGCGTCGGACCCGTACGTCGGCCGGGTCTGCTTGGTCCGTGTTTTCTCGGGCACGCTGCACGCCGATGACACGGTGCACGTCAGCGGTCATGGCCTGGAGGACCGGGGTCACGATAGTCACGAGGTGGACGAGCGCGCCGGCGCTATCTCCGCCCCCTTCGGCAAACAGCAACGTCCGCTCGGGCAGGCCATCGCGGGCGACATCGCCTACGTCACCAAACTCGGTCACGCCGAGACCGGCGACACCCTGTCGTCCGCCGATAATCCACTGCGGATCGAGCCATGGCCGATGCCGGACCCCTTGCTACCGATTGCGATTCGTGCTCATAGTAAGGCCGACGAGGACAAACTCTCCCAGAGCCTGGCCCGGTTGGCCGCCGAGGATCCGGCCCTGCGGCTCGAGCACAACAGGCAGACGCATCAGCTAGTGCTGTGGTGTCTCGGTGAAGCGCATCGCGATGTCGCCCTGGAGCGGTTGCGGACGCGGTTCGGGGTGCAGGTCGACGTGATAGACCACGCGGTCGCGTTGCGCGAGACGTTCGCGGGCACGGCGACCGGACGCGGAAGGCATGTGAAGCAGTCCGGCGGGCACGGGCAGTATGCCGTGTGCGAGATCGAGGTCGAACCGCTGCCGGAAGGGTCGGGGATCGAGTTCGTGGACAAAGTGGTGGGTGGAGTTGTTCCGCGCCAGTTCATTCCGTCGGTGGAGAAGGGTGTGCGCTCGCAAGCGTCGCGTGGGCTCACCGCCGGATATCCGCTCGTCGATGTCCGGGTGACCCTGTTCGACGGGAAGGCCCACTCGGTCGACTCCTCCGATGCCGCCTTCCAGACCGCGGGCGCGCTCGCCCTCCGTGAGGCGGCGGCTGCCGCCGGAATCCGAGTACTCGAGCCGCTGGCCGACATCTGGGTGCTGGTCTCCGACGAGTACGTCGGACCGGTGCTGAGCGATCTGTCCAGTCGGCGCGGGCGGGTTCTCGGCACCGAACCGCACGGCAGCGGGCGAACCCGGATTCATGCCGAAGTACCGGAACTGGAACTCAGTCGCTACGCCATCGACCTACGGTCGATCTCGCACGGCACCGGTGATTTCACGCGCGCGTACGCGCGCCATGAACCGATGCCGAATCAACTGGCGGCCGCGAGGCGCGGGGAGAAAGCGCGCGCTTAGCGGACCGCACCGCACCCGACCGCCCTCATTTCCAAGGGCGCCGACATCAAGACCGTGCCGGCGAGCGTCCGCCACGCCACCGTGAAAACCACGCTCGGCACCTATGGGCACCTGTGGCCCGGATGCAGACGAGTCCACCCGTTCGGCAATCGGTGAAGTGATCGCCGAACGGATGGACTCGCGGGAACCTGCTGCGGACGGAGGACCTTGGTTAGATGCTCCGCCGCAGGTCAGAAGCCTGGAATGGCTTACACGTCGAAGTACAGCTCGAATTGCCTGCTGGGTGTTTGTGATCGTTGACAGTGACGGCACGGTGCGCTGACCAGCGAGTTTCTGCGTTGGCAACGTTGGCAGTTGTCGGCTGCACTCTGGCCTCCTGCGGACGGGTTGCGGACGGTCGAGCCATGACCGCACTCGGTCCTACCCAAACCACTTGACCCCCAGAACAGCCCGGGCGATGAATTGCCTGTTCACAGAGGCCTTTTGAGGGTGTGCGGCAAGTCAATGACGTGGGGCTTGTTCGCCTGCGTTCCTATCATGTGGTCCCGTTCTGGTCCCGCTGGCCACCTGTACGAACCGCCCCTTCTGCTCCACACCGCTCGGCGCGGGCTGCGTCACCAACTAGGCTGTTTCGCCACTCAGGCGGTGGGTCGGGCAGGACTTCTGACAGTGGAGTCGGTCAGTCGGGCGGTCGGTCGGTCAGTCGGATTGTTGGCAGCGGCTTGAGGCGGTCCGTGCTGCATGTCATCCAGGTAGATGATTCGACGGTGGCCCGTGGTAGATAATATGTGGATTCGCTTCAGGGTAGGTGAGATGATCACCTCCACGGTTCCAGCGGCGAAAAAATTGATCAACCGAGGGGTTCAGTTAAATGTCCGATCATATATTTTGGTCGTATGCACTTAATTGCGAGATTGCATGTGAAGCGGAAGCCTCCTCGGCGATCATAGAAACAGTAATCGCAGACCGCAAAGTTTCTCTACATTTTCCTGTACTGCCGGGACTTGACGGAGGAGGTGCAGGAGCGGCGCATGACGTAATTGATTCGTGGAAACTACTTCCGCCGCAATTTGCAATTGCCGCTATGGAAAACCACGAAGCTGCGGGCTATCGAACGGATAGAACGAAGAATTGGGGCACGCTATCAAGATCCCCAGTACACGACATTCGAGTACAAAGGATAGGCTTCTCCTCGCGAGTACCGGCACACGCGTCTGAGGCGGAGATACGAGCTATTCCGCCACAGATAGAGGAATCAATTGATCATTGGTGGGATATCTTCAGTTCATGGATTGAAACTGTCACCGGCCAGTGCCTTACGGCCTTGGGTCATGACCGAGTTCGTGAATCGGAACTCTCGTTCTGGCATCTGCCCGAGGACGACTCGGCCGTACTATTTGCAGTACGAACGAGAGTTAGAGCCGGCCACTATTCCGTTCGTCCACACTTGGCCACCCTTAGCATCATAGTCAAATGTCTGAAGCTCGCAGAAGCGGGGGTCTATCCACCCGTGCCATGGATGTTGATACGAGACGCGCGCTCGCTCGTTATAGGCGGCCACCCCCGCCGAGCGGTGATTGACGCGGGAAGCGCCGCAGAGATTGCGGTGAAGGAATTGATCGCGGAGCGTCTACCGTCGACCCTTACCGAAGAGCTATGCCAGAGACTTACACGAGGAACCTTGGGGCAAAGTGGCTCCATCTTGAAAGACGCCGGGTATAGTCTATCCGCGACGTTCAGCTCCAATCTTGTCAACGTCAGAAATCGGGTAACTCACATCAACTCTGCGAGGCCATCCGTCACAGCTGAGGAAGCTAGATTGGCGATTAGCGAGGCAGCCTTCCTCGTAGATTCCGCCTTCCCTCTGCCTGATGGCTTGACGCGTCTGTGGCGATGACCCTGCGTTTGGCTCCAGCTCAATTACGAAAAAGGTCCTGAACAATTTGGGCCTCCGTAAGCCATCGCCAGGTTGGCCCTGCTGGGTGGTGGTCTGCGCATGTCAGGGCTGGCTTCCCCGCCTGTCCCATAGGGCCTGCCTTTCTCGCGTAGAGGCTCCGCGGTCAAGGGTGGCGATAGCCATCGGCGGAGCTGACGCCGCAGGCGCCCTTGAGGGTGGAGGGGCGCGGGAACACAATGCAGGCCACCAGTCAGCAGGGCCACGCGGCCGGAGGTCGCGCAACTAGATGCCATGATGTAAAAATGCTGCGTGCCAGATGATTCCGAAGATCGGAACACCGCCGAAGAGCGGGATGACGCCCTTGAGCCTTGGGCTCCCCTGAAAGCATGGGAACGTTGGCTCGCTGCTGTCCTAGGCGTGGCGACTGCGGTCTCCGGTACGGTGGCCGTCTTCTTATCGGACAATCAGGCCGGGACTGCCGCGTTGTTCATTCTGGCTGCTGCCCTGTTGCTGATGGGTATACAGGGCACGCCACTCTCCAGCTTCGGCTCGGGGGAGCATGGCATGCGATTTATGCAACGTCGACTCGGTGAGCAGTTGTTGCGGATCGGAAAGAGCCAGGACAACGAGGAGGCTGCCCGGGCCTACGTGGATGCGGCTGCGATCGTTGCGCCGAGCGTCGGGGGTAGCGCGGCAGGAAGGGCGATCCTGTACGAGGCGGCTCTAGCTGAGGCGTTAGCTCGTCTGTCGGGCGTTCCTGTGCGAAAAATCGAGGCTGATGGGCATGTCGACTTCGAGGTGGATTTCCCGGATCGGCCGGTCGGGATTATCGCGAAGTACCTGCGCAATCCCATGTCGGTTTCGATGTTCTTGAAGATCACGCGTCACGCTCCGAGGCTCGTTCCGCAGCTCGTGGTTGTTAACCGGGCGAGTCAGGCGCTACGGGCGGAGATGTCGAGACCTGATGCGGCCAACCTCTTCGGGAACGTGAGGGTTGTCGAGTGGGGAGGGCCAATGGAAGACCATGATCTTCAGGTCGCGCTGCGGGAGCTGACCGCCGATCAGGGGGAAAGCGACGGAACCACGGCCGGTTGACCGGGCAGGGCGCCGGCCGATTCGTGGGCGGCTGCGGGAGGTAGGTCGGGTACGGCTCTCGTCGTGCCCACACTTCTCGGTTATCGAAAATCAACCATCTCGGATCAGCGGCTATGGCGCCAGCCGCGCCGCTGTCGGCCGACGCGCCGCGCTGGCCAAGCCTGCGCCGGTCTGCGCGGTTGCGTGGCGGACGGCGGCGGGGGTGTGGTCCACCCGAAGCGTCAGTGGCCGGCCGAACCGTTGAAGACCGAGTGCAGCGAGACACCGATTCCGATCCCGCGTGAGCTGACTTTGCTGCTGTCGGCGGCGGTCCAGAAATGGCCGAGTGAGTACATGGTCACCAACGGGGAAGGCAAGCCCGCTCCCCCGTGGCAGATCGAACGGCGAATCCGGGAGCTCCGGACGGCGGGCACCGTGCCGGGGTTACCCGAGGCATTCACCTTCCACGATCTGCGGCACTACTTCGCGTCGCTGCTGATCGCGAAGGGCGCCGATATCAAGACGGTGCAGGCCCGGCTGCGTCATGCCAGCGCCAAGACGACCTTGGATACCTACGGGCATCTGTGGCCGGACGCAGACGAGTCCACCCGGACCGCAATCGGTGGAGTGATCGCGGAGTGGGTGGACTCGGCTACAGCTGTTGCGGACGTATTGCGGACGGAAGGCGGTTCGTGAATGCTCCGCCGCAGGTCAGGCCGCTATGGCGGCTTACACGTCGAAGTACAGCTCGAACTCGTACGGGTGCGGGCGCAGGTTCACCGGCGCGATCTCGTTTTCGCGCTTGAGGGTGATCCAGGTCTCGATCAGGTCCTCGGTGAAGACGTTGCCTTCGGTGAGGTAGTCGTGGTCCTGCTCGAGGCGGTCGATGACCGAGGCCAGGCTGGTGGGGGCCTGCGGGATGTTCTTGGCCTCCTCCGGCGGGAGCTCGTAGAGGTCCTTGTCGACCGGGGCCAACGGCTCGATCTTCTTCTTGATGCCATCCAGGCCGGCCATCATCATGGCGGCGAAGGCCAGGTACGGGTTGCCCGAGGAGTCCGGCGCGCGGAACTCGAGACGCTTGGCCTTCGGGTTGTTGCCGGTGACCGGGATGCGGACCGCGGCGGAGCGGTTGCGCTGCGAGTACACCAGGTTGATCGGGGCCTCGTAGCCGGGGACCAGGCGGTGGTAGGAGTTCACCGTCGGGTTGGTGAAGGCCAGCAGCGACGGCGCGTGGTGCAGGATGCCGCCGATGTAGTGACGCGCCAGGTCCGACAGGCCGCCGTAGCCGGCCTCGTCGTGGAACAGCGGAATGCCGTCCTTCCACAGCGACTGGTGCACGTGCATGCCCGAGCCGTTGTCACCGAAGAGCGGCTTCGGCATGAAGGTGACGGTCTTGCCCTCCTGCCACGCGGTGTTCTTGACGATGTACTTGAACAGCTGCAGGTCGTCGGCCGCGGCGAGCAGGGTGCTGAACTTGTAGTTGATCTCGGCCTGGCCCGCGGTGCCGACCTCGTGGTGGCCGCGCTCCAGCTCGAAGCCGGAGTTCTGCAGGTTGGTCGAGATCTTGTCGCGCAGGTCGACGTAGTGGTCGTACGGCGCGACGGGGAAGTAGCCGCCCTTGTTGCGGACCTTGTAGCCGCGGTTGCGGGTGCCGTCCGGGTTGAACTCCTTGCCGGTGTTCCAGGAACCCGAGACCGACTCGATCTCGTAGAACGCGCTGTTCATGCCGGAGTCGTAGCGGATCGAGTCGAAGATGTAGAACTCCGCCTCGGGACCGAAGTACGCGAGATCGGCGATACCGGTCGAGCGCAGGTACTCCTCCGCCTTGCGCGCGACGTTACGCGGGTCGCGGCTGTAGGCCTCCCGGGTGAACGGGTCGTGCACGAAGAAGTTCATGTTCAGCGTCTTGGCGGCCCGGAAGGGGTCGATCCGCGCCGTGCTGTAGTCGGGCAGCAGCAGCATGTCCGACTCGTCGATGGACTGGAAGCCACGGACGGAGGAGCCGTCGAACGCTAGCCCTTCCTCGGCGAGGTCGGTGGTGAAGGCCTTCGCCGGGATCGAGAAGTGCTGCTGCACACCGGGAAGATCGCTGAATCGGATGTCGACATACTCGATGTCCTCATCAGCGATGTACTTGATGACCTCGTCGGCCGTGCTGAACGTCACTTGTTCTCCTTACGGATCGGTTCCCAGCCAGTGTCGATTGCGTGGGTTCGTCGCGACCAGACGCTATGGATGCCGTGTTTCCCTGCCGTCAAGCCCGTGTTTCGCCAGTGTTACACGTGCGTCTGGACGGGTGGCGCTGACCACCCGGGCTCGAACAGCATGGTAGTCCTGCCCCAGTACACCGTGCCCGCCGACCTGAACTCCGCATATGCGGCATCCGGCGGCTGACGGCGCGAGCCTATTCTGGATTCCATGGCACGCATCACCGGCTCCTGGCTTTCCGGCCCGCCGGCCGACCCCGGCGATCACGCAACCTCCGAGTTCCCCGGTGAACTCCTCGGTCTGCCGAAAACCGGTGCGGGCTCGCTGGCGGGCATGGGCCGCCGGATCGCCGCCCTGTTCGTGGACTGGCTGATCGCGCTCGGTATCGCGACACTGCTCGCGCGCACTAGTTCGGCGTCGAGTCTGACCCTGCTGATCTGGTTCGTTATCGGCGTCACCGCGGTGTCACTGTTCGGCTTCACACCGGGGCAGTACTTCCTGCGGCTGCGGACGGTCCGCATCGACGGGCCGGTGCCGGTCGGCTTCGTTCGTGCGCTGGCCAGGCAGGTCTTGCTGCTGTTCGTGGTGCCCGCGTTGTTCACCGACGCCGACGGTCGCGGCATGCACGACCGGGCAACCGGCACCGCGCTGGCGAATTCGCGCTGAAGCACCCCGGCCTCGACTGACGGGTGGGCTTGGGCCGAAGAAACACGAGAGCCCGCGTCCGTCGAGAAACGCGGGCCCCACACGTAGCCGCGGTCAGCGGCGGCGGATGGTTCGCTGCACGCCACGCATCTTGGCGCCGGCCGGCATCGGCCCCTTCGGCAGCGCGGGCCCGCTGCGCGCGCTGAGCGCGGACAGGCGGCCTTCGATGAGCTCCATGCGTTTGGTGTCGATATTGCGGGGCAGCTTGGTCAGGTAGCGCTGCAGGTCCTTGATCGGAACCTGGCCCTCGTCGTTGCCGATCACGACGTCATAGATCGGCGTGTCGCCGATCAGCCGTGCGGTGCGCTTCTTCTCCTGGGCAAGCAGTGATTTCACCCGCTGCGGCGCGCCCTCGGCGACCAGCACCACACCGGGCAGGCCGACCACCCGATGCACCGCGTCCAGCTGCGTGGTGGCGGCGACACCGTTGCTCACCCGCCACTTGCCCTGCAAGTTGTCCAGGACCCACGCCGCCGCACCCGCCTGGCCCTCGGCCTTGCGGTAGACGCTCTTCTGCACCCGGCGGCCGAAGATGATGAACGCGACCAGCGCGCCGAGCACCACGCCGAGCGGCACGAGGAACCAGGTCAACCCGAAAATCAGGCCGATCACGACGGCGAGGGCGGTGATCCCGACCAGCGCGCCGATCATCAGCGGCAGCAGCAGCTTGTCTTCCTTGCGCTGCATCTGGAACGCCTGCCACAGTTGCCTGCGGCGTTCACGCGACTGCTGCTTGCGGGCCGCCTTCGCCGCGGCCTTCGCTTCCTTGGTGGGCTTACCTGCTGCCATGATTCTCAGGATAGTGCCCAGGTAGTCGCCGCTTTGCTCTGGGCGAGCGGCGTCGATCAATTCCAGCCGCGCCGGCCGATCGACCCGAGCGCAGTGAGATCCAGATCACCGGACGCCTCGGTCCAGCCCATGGCGCGCAGTTCCACCGGGGCGGCCACGCCGAGGGCTTCGTGCAGGCCGACGGCGACCGAGCGGGCGAACTCGAGCAGGCTGTTCGGCGCGATCGGCCAGAACAGGGTTCTGGTCCAGTTTCCCGCGTCGTGTCGTGGCGGCGGCTCGTGCCAGCCGAGTGCGCGCAACTCCTGCGCGGCGGTGTCCGGTATCGGCTGACTCAGGTAGTTGTTACCGGCCAGCTCAGCGGACAACTTGATGTCGTATTGGACGAATTGGACGAAGCGGTTGCCGGGCGCGGCGATGATCAGCGTGGCACGAGAAGGCAGCTCGGAAAGACAGCGAGCCAGCGCTTGCACGAACCCATCCCAGTCCGCGGTCACCTGCTCGCTCATTCCTTCCCGCGGACGTCAGCACTGGCCCGATCATACGCTGCCCCGCAAAGTACATGACGCGAATTGCATTGCGCCCCGGCCGAGTTCACCAATGTTATAGCCATCCCAAATGACAGCTTTCCGAAATTACTCTGCGGCATCGCCATTATCCGGCCGGGACCTGCGGTTTCTCGGGCGACAATCGGTGCCGGCAGAGCCCGGCGAGACGATTCGGCTCGACCGGACGCATCATCCCGGTCACGACAGCGGATGTCGGGTCCAGGATCGGGTCGATGATGTCCAGAACCGCTCGTCTTGCCGCGAGCCGTGAGCGATACGGTCGGGGTATGTCTGTGCGGAGTTCCAGCGGTTCGTTCGGGGACTATTCCCTCGAACGTCTGCTGGGTCGCGGCGGTATGGGTGAAGTGTGGCTGGCCCACGACAACACCGGCAGCACCGTTGCGCTGAAGGTGTTGTCCGCGGCGTACTCCGCTGATCCCGGCTATCGGCGGCGCTTCGAGCAGGAGGCGCGGCTGGGTGCACAGGTGCACAACGCTCACGTCGTGCCGATTCACGCTTTCGGCGAGGTCGACGGGCATCTGTTCTTGGAGATGGCCTACATCGAGGGTGTCGACCTGGCCACCCGGCTACGTGCGGGCGCTCTGGCGCCGGCCCGAGCGGTCGAGGTCATCTCCCAGGCCGCCGAAGCGCTCGACGCCGCGCATGCGGCGGGGCTCGTGCACCGGGACGTGAAGCCGGGCAATATCCTCGAGCACCGCAGCGGTTTCGTATACCTGATCGATTTCGGTATCGCCCGCGCCGCCGACGGCACCGCACTCACGCAGACCGGTGTGGTCGTCGGCACGCTGGGGTACATGGCGCCCGAGCGCTTCACCGGCGCGGCCGATGCGCGATCCGACGTCTATTCCCTGGCCTGCGTGCTCTACGAATCCCTCACCGGAAACCCGCCCTACGGCGACGGCGACCCGGCACAGCAGATGCACGCACACCTGATGTCGGATCCCCCGTGCGCCTCACAAGCCGCCCACGGCGTCCCGCCCGCGCTCGACGCCGTCATCACGCGCGGCATGGCCAAGGAACCCGAGGCACGGTACGCCAGCGCAGGAGAATTCGCCGCGGCGGCGCGTGCGGCCTCGAGTCGGCCGGCATCGGCGCAACCGACTCCAACGGTCGTGATTCCCACGGTTTCGGACACCGCGGTATCTCGTGGTGGACCGCCGACCCGCGTCCTGACCGGCGCCGGCTCCGGGGGGCCGCGACCGGCTTCGCGTCCCGCTTCCCGGCGGAACGCTCTCCTGCGCAGGTGGGTGCCGGTCGCGGCCGGGGCAGCACTTGTCGCCGTGGCGGCGCTGTGGTTGCTGGGCGGCATCGGGTCGGGCCCCGTTCCGGATACGACCACGCGCGGTGCCTCCGCCACGGCATGGACCACTTCCCCGCTGCCATCGGGCGGCGCGCAGCCCGCAGAGACGAACCATGCGATCCGCGACGGGAACTTGGCTTTCACCGTGACCGATGTGGTTTCCAACGCGCATATCACCGGCCCCGCGACCACGGGCGGTGCCTACACGATCGTGACACTGACGATCACCAACATGTCCGCCGGCAAACAAGCCTTCAGCGTCGCCGACCAACGCCTGGTCACGACCGACGGCCGAGCCGTCGCCCCCGACGCGGGCGCGACCACCGAACTCAACTCGTCCCGCAACGACTTCGGCCAGATCGATCCCGGCCACACCAGCACCGCCCGGCTGGCCTTCGGCCTGCCCGCCAAGAACAAGAAGAACGACAAGAAGCCCGATGCCGTCCCGAGCCATCTCGTCCTCCACGACAGCCCGTCGTCACCCGGCGTGATCCTCCCGATCCGCTGACCGGCCGCCGGTGTGCCGATCTTTCAGACGACCGCACCGCGCAGTTCAGCTCACGGCTACCGGGCGGTGTTACCTTCCGGAGCATGTGTGCGCGGTTGGTGGTGAGCGTCCATGACGTCGCACCGGCGAGTGCGGCGGAGACGGCGCGCTGGTGCTCCGACGCCGACCGGTTCGGAATTCCGGTCTCGCTGTTGGTGGTTCCCGGCCCGTGGCGGGGGATGCGGCTGTCCGGCGATCCGGACTACGCGGCCTTCCTGCGGGAGCGGCGGCGAAGCGGCGACGACATCCTGGTGCACGGGTGGTCGCATCGGGCGGGGCCGGAAGGCGGATGGCCCCGCCGCGTGGTCGGGCAGGTGGTGGCCCGCGGTGCGGCCGAATTCGCCGCGCTGAACGTCGCCCAGGCCACGGAAAAGCTGCGCGCCGCCACCGAGGTCATGACCGAGGCGGGGCTATCCACAACGGGTTTCACTCCGCCGGGCTGGCTTGCCTCGCCGGGCGCCGAGCAGGCGCTGCGTGCGGCGGGCTTCACCTACACCACCTCGCATTTCGGGGCGAAGCAGCTGCGCACCGGGCAGCGACACCTCGGGTTCGCGCTCTCGCACCGGCCGGGCGGCGGCTGGCCGGAGCGATTCGGCGCGACGATGGTCGACACCCTGGCGCGCCGGACCGCCGAACGTGGCGGGCTGGTCCGATTGGCGCTGCATCCGGACGACCTGCACCGGCCGAATCTGCGCGACGTCACGCTGCGCGCCATCGACGCGGTGCTGCGCACCGGTGCGCGCGCGACCACCTATGCCGAACTGGTCGGATCGGCGGTCGGCTAGTGCGGATCGTGCAGATCGCGAACTTCTACACACCCGCCTCCGGTGGCCTGCGCACCTGCCTCGACGAGATAGGGCGCGGCTATTCGGCAGCGGGACACGACCGTGTGCTCGTCGTGCCCGGCCCGCGCGACGCGGACGAGCACACTCCGTCCGGGCGTCGAATCACGGTGCGCAGCCCGAAGTTCGGCGACGCGGGTTACCACGTGCTCACCGCCCGCCGCACCCGCGCGGTGCTCGATCGCCTCACCCCGGACGTGCTCGAGTGCAGCGATAAACTCAGCGTCCGCTGGCTCGCCTCGTGGGCGCGTGGCACCGGTGTCCCGTTGGTGTTGTTCTCACACGAACGGATCGATGCCATCCTGCGCTCCCGGGTTCCGCGCGGCTTTCCGCTCACCACCGCCGCCGATCTGGCCAACCGCCGCCTCTCGGTGCGTGCCGAAAAGGTGGTGGTCACCTCGAGTTTCGCGACCGCCGAATTCGATCGCGTCGGTGCGCGCAACGTACGCCGGGTGCCGCTCGGCGTAGACCTCGCCACCTTTCACCCCGGAAACCGACGCGGCACAACGAATTCCGCTGATCCGATCCGCCTCGTGCTGGTGAGCAGGCTGTCGCGCGAGAAGCGCGCCGAACGCGCCATCGAGGCGGTACGCGTCCTGGTCGACTCCGGTCTGCGTTGTGCGCTGTCCATCGTCGGTGACGGCCCGCTGCGTGCCAGCCTGGAACAGCTGGCAACTGGGCTCCCCGTCGTCTTTCATGGTCACCTCACCGACCGGCCCGCCCTGGCCGCGCTGATCGCCGACGCCGACATCGCGGTCTTCCCGTCACCTGCCGAGACTTTCGGCCTCGCCGTCCTGGAAACGCTGGCCTGCGGCACACCCGTGGTGGTCCCCGTCGCGGGCGCCGCGCGCGAGCTCATCGACGGTCCCGGCTCCGGCGTCATCTGCGACGGTTCACCGCAGGGGCTCGCCGAGGGGGTTCGGCAACTGCTCGCCCTGCCCACGGCACAGCGCCGCCGTGCGGCCCGGGCTGCCGCGGAACGCTTTCCGTGGTCGGCGACGGTCGAGAGCATGCTGGCCCTCTACGCCGACTACGAGACCGCTCGCTCCGCCTGACATCGGCCGTGCTCCGCACAAACGGAGCCGGCAGGCACAGCGAACGGGATCACCGGGCGCGAAGTACGCGCCGGCCAGGCGACAATTGGGCCGGCACCGCGGGATGGGACTATGCGACCTTCGCCGGCATTATTTTCTCGACCCCGGACGTGTCCCGTTCGTCGTGCAGCGTCGGCGAGTTCGCCAGTAGCGCGACACCCGCGATCACCAGCGTGGCCGCGCAAGCCAGCAGCGGCAGTCGCAGTTGCACCTGCGCCGTGAAGAGGATCGTCCCGACCAGATAGCTGAGTACCGGGTCGGTGATGGTCATCGCCGTCAGCGCCGTGGGCAGCGACCCGCGGGCATATGCTTCCTGCGTCAGGACACCGCCGACGAACGTCGACACCGGGATACCCAGTAGCGCCCAGCTCGGTTCCGGCAGCCTGCTCGTCGCCAGCACGACCAGGACTGCCGTGGTGACGAAACAGCATCCGGCGGCTACCGCCACCAGCGCGGAGCGCAGCTGCGTGGAACGGACCGACCTGGACGCGCCGAACAGCAGCACGACCGCGACCACCACGCCGGCACCCGCCTGCGGCAACAGGGATGTCTTCACCTCGGAGTGCACGGAAACGCCCTGTGCGACGAGCAGTATCAGGCCCGCGCACACCGCCGTCGTCCCGGCCCAGTCCCGCGCGAGCAGCGTACGACCACGCCGCAAGGCAGCCAAGGGCAGAGCGAACAGCAATTGCACGACCAACAACGCCTGCACCACCGCGATGCCGCCGAAACTCAGCGCTACCGCGTGGACGACGAACCCCGCCACGTTCGCGCCCTGCCCCGCCAGCCAGCGCCGGTCGGTGACCACCCGACGGGCAACCGCTGCGATCAGCAGCAACCGGCCCTGCCCGGCGTGGGTTGCCGCTTGCCGCGCAGCGCCCTGTTGCAGCGCCGCGGACACCGCGAACAGAAACGCGGCGAGCAGTGCCAGAGTCACCGCCGCCACGGCGCCGCCGGACCCGGCATCGAGTTCGTCCACCGCGTCCTGCACCGTGCCGATGCTGGCCTACCTGGATGAACGCAGGATGGCGGGCGGACGACGGCTCGCCGCCGACCACCCCGGTTCCGGGGGCTGAACACCGATCGGGGCAAACTCGATAGTCCTATGGTGAGTAGTCCTATGGTGAGTGAACGATCCGTGCTGTTACGCGCCTTGTGCGGGCTGCTGCTCCTGCTGGGAGCTATCACCCCGGCAACGGCGAGCGCTGAGCCACTCGAGGTGCCCTTCCAGTGGACCCAGGCGTTCATCGACGGCACCGACGGCACCCGGCTGCACGCGGACATCTTGCGCCCGGCCGGTGTCTCCGAGGACACCCGAACTCCCGTCATCCTCACCGTCAGCCCGTATCGTGCGCATCTGGCGTACCTGAGCGAACCGCGCCCGACCGGCGGACCGTCCACCGACAACCTCAGCGCCGAATTGTTTCTCACCGCGGGCTACACCTATGTCATCGTGGACCTGCGCGGGTTCGGCGGGTCCAGCGGCTGCCCGGATTTCGGCGGCCCCGGCGAACGCGCGGACGTGGCCTCCGCGGTGGAATGGGCGGCCCGACAGCCGTGGTCCACCGGGAAGGTGGGCATGTTCGGCGTCTCATACGAAGCGTGGACCGGGCTGATGGGCCTGGCCACCAAGCCGGCGGGCCTCGCGGCGGTCGCCGCGTTCGAGCCGGTCGTCGACCCCTATTCCTACCTGTATATGCAGGGCGTCGCGTGGAAGTTCTCCGGCAAGCCGATCACCGAAAGCGGCGTACGGCCGGCCGACCTCGCCGGGCTGGAGCATCTGCTCATCGCCTCCACTCCGCCGCGACCCGAGGACAGCGGCGAATATCAGTCCAACGCAACGCAATTGCCGTGGCAGTGCTATCAGCACTACCTGACCGAGATCGCCGGGCACAACCCGGACACTGCCTTCTGGCACGATCGCGATCTCGTCGCCCCCTTGCACGGCAACACGATTCCACTGTTCCTCGGTCAAGGCTTCCTCGACGCCAACACCAGGGCCTACCGGGTATTCGACCTGTGGAACGGCCTCGGACCCGGAGCACACCGGGCCTGGTTCGGTCAGTGGGGCCACCGCACCTGTCACGACAGCTGCGGCACACCGCAGTTCGACACCGAACTGCTCGCCTTCTTCGACAAGCACGTGGCGGGCCGCGACGTCGAGATTCCCGGGCCGCGGATCACGGTCGGCCAGTTCGACGGCCGCTGGCGCGCGGAGACCGCGTGGCCGCCCGCCGACGCGCAGCGGGTCCCGGTCGAGTTGCGGCCCGGCCGGTATATCGACCGCGGGCTGGTTCCCGGACCCGACCGCGAAGTCTGGTCGGTGTCCGCGCCGCTGGACCAGGACCAGCACCTGTCCGGTATCCCGACCGCGACGCTGCGCCTGAGCGGCCCGCCCACCGCCACCGTCGTCGTCGAGCTCTACGACATCGCGCCCGACCTGCGCGCCACCGTCATCACCCGGGGCATCGCCCCCGTCGCAGACACCGCCGAGGTGCGGCTACTCGCTCAGGACTGGCCGATCTCGGCCGGACACCGGATCGGCGTGCGCGTCACCGACGTGCTCGACGACGTGTGGTCGCACTCCCCGGCCTTCGCCCCGGTCACGGTGACGGCGGCGAGTGTCGAGCTGCCGTTGCTGACCGGCGAGCGTCAACCCGACCTGACCGGCGGGCTCGCCGAGGGCATTGTGAAGTGGCGAAATGCGAAGACGATCGCCCTCGATCCCGGCATGTTGAACAATGCAATGGTGTCCAACCTGCCGAAGTCCATGAACCTGCCGGAGCCCATGGACCCGCCGAACCGCACGGCTGTCCGATGACCGAACCGGTCGACGACCCGACGGCCGAACGCCTCGCTGCCGCGTTGCGCTGCGCGACCGTGTCCACCGACGACCCGGGTGACGCCGACGATGCCGCGTTCGAGCGCCTCGACGCCCACCTGGAACGGTCCTTCCCGCGGGTACACGCCGAACTGGAACTGCAGCGCTTCGGGCACAGCAGGCTGTACCGGTGGCCGGGCAGCGAGCCCGGCCGGGTCGCCGCGATCCTGCTCGCGCATCAAGATGTGGTGCCGGTGGACGACCCGCAGCGCTGGACTCATCCGCCGTTCGCGGGCGTGGTCGATGACGAATACATCTGGGGCCGCGGCGCGATCGACGACAAGAGCCGGGTGCTCGCCATTTTGGAAGCGGTCGAGTCGGCGCTGGCCAGGGGCCTGCGGCCGCGGCACACGGTGTATCTGGCGTTCGGGCACGACGAGGAGGTTGTCGGCGGGCAGGGCGCCGAGCGCATGGCCGAGCATCTGCGCCAGGCGGGCGTGCACGCGGACCTGCTGCTCGACGAGGGCGGTGTGATCACCGCCGGCATCGTCGAGGGTGTGCGGCAACCGGTGGCCACGATCATGCTCGGCGAGAAGGGCTTCGCGACGGTGCGGCTCTCGGTCAGCGAGGTGGGCGGGCATTCATCGATGCCGGGCAAGCACACCGCGGTCGGCCGGATCGCGCGGGCGGTGGGCAGGATCCAGGACCATCCGATGCCGCTGCGCATGACGCCGGTGATCGCGGACATGCTGGCGCGGTTGCGGGACGTCCTGCCCGAGCCACGCCGTCGCCTGCTCGGGCTCGCCCGCGTCGCGGCGCCGGTGATCGCCCGGGTGATGGCGGCGCAGCCGCAGGCCGAGGCGATGGTGCGCACCACCGCCGCCCCCACCGTGATCCGCGGCGGGGTGAAGGCGAACGTCTTGCCGCAGCACGCCGAGGCGTTGGTGAACTTCCGTATCCTGCCGG
Organism: Nocardia glycosmidis; assembly: GCF_052545115.1. Taxonomy (NCBI): domain Bacteria; kingdom Bacillati; phylum Actinomycetota; class Actinomycetes; order Mycobacteriales; family Nocardiaceae; genus Nocardia; species Nocardia glycosmidis. The sequence goes on from NZ_JBQWRH010000012.1 coordinate 26,467, forward strand.
GCGACTCGGTGGCAGCGGTGCTGGCACACTGCCGGAAGGTGGTGCGCGACAATGGTATTCGAATCGAATTGGTGGGCGTCTCGACAGAGCCGTCGGATATCACCGGCCCGGGTCCCGCCTTCGGCTCGATCGCCGATCTCGCGCGCGCCGTCGTCCCGGGGATCGCGGTGACCACCGGAATCGTTCCGGGCGCGACCGATTCCAGGCACTACCACGACCTGGCCGGCACCCGGTGCAACTTCGCCCCGATCGTGCTGGACAAGGGCGATCTGGCATCGATTCACGGAACCGATGAGCGGCTGTCCCGAGTCAACTACGCTCGTCTCATCGAGTTCAACCGGCGCCTGATCGAGCGCTTCGCGGCGAGCGGCGCGCCACTGACGTCAGGAGCCGATGCATGACGACCGAGCCACCCGAGCCACCCGCCGCGCTCGCGCTGCGCACCGCGTCGGGCGAATTCGACGGCATCGGCAGCGAGGTCGCGTGGCGCGCGTGGCTGCCCGACGGGCCTGCGCGTGGCGTGATCGTCCTGGTGCACGGTGTCGCCGAGCACTCCGGGCGCTACGCTCACGTCGGCCGGCGCCTGGTCACCGCCGGTTTCGCGGTCTATGCGCTGGACCACATCGGCCACGGCAAGTCGGCGGGCGGCAAGGCCAATATCGGTTCGATGGAGGGCGCCGCCGACAACGTCGCCGCCATGCTGGCCATCGCGGGCCGGGAACAGCCCGGCATCCCGCGTCTGCTGCTCGCGCATTCGATGGGCAGCCTGATCGTCCTGTATCTGGCCACCAGGGCGCCGATCGACGTGGCGGGAATCGTGCTGTCCGCGCCGCCGCTGGACATTCCGGTGGGCAACCGGCTACAGCGTATGCTCGCACCGGTGCTGAGCCGGCTCGCCCCGAACCTCGGTGTGCTGAAACTGGATTCCGCGCAGATCAGCCGTGATCCTGCGGTAGTCGCGGCCTACGACAACGATCCGCTGGTCTACCGGGGGATGCTGCCCGCCCGCACCGGCGCCGAGATGCTGAAAGCGACCGATACGGTCAAGGCTCGACTCGCGAAGCTCACCGTGCCGCTGCTGGTGCTGCACGGCACCGCCGACGCGATCGCCGCGCCGTCCAGCTCGGATCTCATCGAGCGTGGAGCGGGCTCGAAGGACCTCACCGTGATCCGCTACGAAGGTCTCTACCACGAGGTGTTCAACGAGCCCGAGCAGCAGCAGGTGCTCGACGATGTGGTCGGTTGGCTGGAAGCGCATCTTACCGAACAGTAGTATCCCGGCATGAGAACTACCGGATCCATCGCGTTCATCCGTGCCGGCTGGCACAGCTCGATCGTCGGCAAGGCGTACGAGGGCTTTCTCGCCGAATACACCGACCTCGGCTTCGACCCCGCCACCGTAGACGGGTACGAGGTGCCGGGCGCCTTCGAGATCCCCCTGCATGCCAAGCGTCTCGCCCACTCCGGCCGGTACGCCGCGATCGTAGCGGCCGCCCTGGTCGTCGATGGCGGGATCTACCGGCACGACTTCGTCGCCTCGGCGGTGATCGACGGGCTGATGCGAGTCCAACTGGACACCGACGTGCCGGTGTTCTCGGTCGTGCTCACCCCGCACCACTTCCACGAGCACAGCGAGCACATCACGTACTTCACCGAGCACTTCGTGACCAAAGGCGCCGAAGCGGCCCGGGCCCTCGCGGGGACGCTGCGCTCGCTGGGGTCCCTTCCGGTGTAAGCGGCTACCGGACACTCGTCAGGCGCGCATTCTCCCCGGCACGCGATCTCGTGGCGTGGCCGGATCAGCCCAGATGGGCCGACAGTAGCCAGGCCGGGACCGACTTGCGGCCGTTGGGCTCGTCGCGGATGCCCTCGAACCGGAAACCCGTGTCCGCAGGCAAGTCCGCGGGGATGTCGCCGTGGATTCGCGCCGGCTTGATCTCGTCGATCACCCAGTACTTCGACACCGCCGCACGCAGTTCGTCGGCGGTGACCGGCGAGGGGCCCGGTTCGGGTGCGTCGGGCAAGGCAGCCCGGTCGAACACCAGCACGAAATACGACGCGCCCGGCGCGGCGGCACGCGCGATCGACTGGAGGTAGCCCTCCCGCGAGTCGACCGGGATCGAATGGAACAGCGTGCTGTCGACGATGGTGCCGAAGCGACCGTCGTAGCCGGTGAAGGAACTGATGTCGGCGACCTCGAAGGAGGCGCTGGCCAGGCCGCGCCGGGTAGCCTCGGCGCGGGCCAGCTCGATCGCGGTCGGTGAGAGGTCCAGGCCCACGGTGGTGTAGCCCCGCTCGGCCAGATACAGCGAGATCGCCGCCTCGCCGCATCCGACATCGAGCACATCGCCATGGAATTTGCCCTGCTCGATCAATGTGGCGAGTTCCGGCTGGGGTTCCCCGATACTCCACGGCGGTTTGCCACCCGGCCCGAATGGGCCCCCTGCGCCTCGATAGATGGCGTCGAATTCGAAATCGCCCGGTGTAGTCATAACCCACGAATATCAGGGCACCCGACACATTTCTGGGACCTGGGCCGCGACGCGCCCGGCCTGCTCAGGGCCGGTGCGCCGGTGTGGGCGACGCAGGCACTGTTCCGGTCGCGACTGTCCGGCCCGACCGCTCAGTTCGTCGCCTTGCGATGGTGACCTGCCACGACTCCGCGGCATGGTGATGGACTGTGCGCTGCCCAGGGCGCCACAGGGTTTGCGGTCCTCGCGCAGATCGTCGTCTGCGCCAGGACGGGTAGCTGCGGGCCGGTTCAGTGCAGGCGGATTCGGGCGATGAGGGCTCGATGGTCGGAGCCGGGGACGGTGAGGCTGTGCAATTCTTCGGCGGTGGCGTCGGCCAGCAGGATGTGGTCGATGCCGATCACCGGGCCCCAGGCGCGGTCTTCCGGGAACGTGAGCAGCAGGCCCGCGCCGGTCTGATCGGCGGCCGAGGCGAAGCGGCCGCGCAGCAGGTCACGGTAGGCGGTGTGGTCGCGGGTCGCGTTGAAATCGGCGCCCACGATCGCGGGGCCGTGCTGCGCGTCGAGGATTTCCCGGGTCTTGCGCATCTCCGCAGACCAGGCGGGGAAATCGAACGGCGGTGGAACCGGATGGAACGCGAAGACGGCGATCGGCCCCCGTTCGGGGTGATCCATCGTCGAAGCGATGTTCGCGAGGATGTATCCGTCGTATTTCTTGTTGTCGCGCAACGGATATCGACTGTAAATCCCAGTACCACCACCGCCGTCGCGGGTGGGCTCGGTGTAGTGGTAGGGCAGTTCATCGAGCAGGCCCGCACCCGCCAGCCGCTCGACAGCCTCGTTGGTCAGTTCGTCGACGGTCAGCACGTCCACCCGGTTGTCCCGCACCGCGCGGACCACGGCAGTCGAATCCGCCTTGCCGAACAGCAGATTCGATTGCATCACCGTCATCGGCGCCCCGCTCGCGGCCCGCCCCTCCGGCACGAACGCGGGCACCAGCGTCCACAGCACCGCCACCGCCAGCGCCCCGGCCACCGCCGCACTGCGCCACCCGCGCGCGGTCAGCAACAAGACGACACCGACCACCGCCCCGATCATCAGGTACGACGCCCCGGAGGCCAGCAACACCAGCCACCGGCGCTCCCACGCTCCGAAATGCAACACGATCCCGACGGCGCCCACGACAACAGCGCACCACCCCACACCGAGCAAAGCCCGGTCCATCCAATTACGCATGCGGCCGAGCCTAGGCAACACCGGCGCAGCCCTGGCGTCCGGCATGTGTGGACGTTCTCGCCGCGCCGATCAGGCGCGGAGAAGGGTTATTCGGTGTCCGGCCGGGCTGGTGGTGTCACCGAATCGGGTGCGTTCGGTGATAGGGGCGGCTTCGGTGCGGCAGTCGAAGATCACCAAAACCCCGGTGGACAAACCGATACGGTCGAGATATCCGTCCAACTGGACCAGCCCCTCCTCCAGTGGATCCGCGCGGCTATCTCGCCACACCTTCAATTCGAGGGCTTCCCGCTGCTCGGCGCGGTGCCCGTCCGCATCGGTGTAGGGCTGCCGGACCAGCAGGTCTATTCGACCTCGCCCCACCCCGTATTCACGGTCGACATACCCGCCACCGTTCACGATCCGGTGCAGGAACGCCATCAACACCAATTGGGGCGCGACCTCGCGATAACTCTGTTTCGACGCCAGGATCTCCCCGTGCAGCTTCCAGAACGAAGCGAACTCCTCCAATAGCCGGGGAAAATCCAGTCGGCCGTCATCGAACCGGAAACGGTGCGGCTCGGCGGTGATGTTCTCCTCGATCCCCGAACCCAACCCCCGGACGATCACCTCGTTATAGATCGGGTTCGCCACCCGCACCGGCTTGTCCCGCGCGATCAACCCCAGATCCCGGACATAGGACAACGCATCGGTGAATTCGATATCACCGTCCACATCTCTGCCCGCCAGCAGTGGTTCGATCACTTGACGCACCCGGGGCTCGGTGAGCTTGTCCACCAGCGAATCCAGATGGGTGGCACGAGCCACGATCAACCGCTCCTTGGCCTGGTCGATGTGCTCGTCGGTGATGGTGGTCTCGACTCCCATCTTGTCGATGACCTCGGCGGCAAGGGCATTGACCAGCCACGGCTGGCCCTGCGTGTAGTGGTAGGCCAGGTCCAGCGCGCGGGAGCTGAATTCCTGCCGGGTTTCGGCAGTGTGCTGGGCATACAGGGCGGTTACTTCGTCGCGGGTGAAATCGCCGAGGCGGATGGATTCGATCTTGATATTGAAGGGGCTCGCGGTGCCGAGCCGGGTGGGATCTACCCCGGAGGCAACCTTGTAGTCACGCACATCCCGCAGCCCGCACAGAATGATGGAGTGCACGAAGCCGTCTCGGTTGGTGGTGAAACCGTCCCGCAATTGACGCAACACACTGACCAAACTCGCATCCCGAAGTGCATCGATCTCGTCGAAGAACAGCACTAACGGTCGAGGACACTGGTCGACCCACGCACTGAGGGCATTGCCCAGCATGGTCCCCGGTGCGGCATCCGGCCAGGATGACGGGGGAAGCAGATCCGAAGGAAGCTCCGCGATCCTAGCGGCATTTCGAATCCGGTCCAGGATCGCCCGCTCCGCGGCGGCGATATCGTCGCCGAACGGGCTGGCCACCTCACACGAGAAATGCAGTGCCAGATACTCACCTTCTGCGGTGAGCCGTCGAGCGAGTTCGGCTAAGACAGTGGTTTTTCCGGTCTGCCGTGGGGCATATACCACGAAGTACTGGCCGCGGGCGATATACCGATAGGCTCCAGGAAGTCGGTCGCTCGTGGGCACCATATAGTGCATATCCGGATCGCACGGTCCGGTGGTGTTGAAGTACTTCATGTGTCCCTCCCTGACTTACTGCAAGCAGCCCGATGCGAGCTCTCCGGCAGCCTACTCAGGACGTAACTACTCAGGAGGGCACGCCGAGCCGACGACTCACGATGTTCGCCACGACCCGCGTCGCGTCCGTGTGTCCAACGGAAGCCGAACGAGCATCCGATACCACTGCACCCGGCCGAACCATACGGCTACCAGGTGTCCACTTCCAATCGCTGGAGGGCGGCGTCGACCCACGTGGTGAATCGGGTCACGAGGTCGGTAGGGGTTGCGGGATAGATCGAGATGTGCCGACCCCGGACTTCGGTGTAGCGACCGTCGTCGGCGATGTCGTACCACTGGAGGACGTTCCACGGGCGGGACATGGTGTTGATCGAGCCGGTGAGCAAGCCGGCGCTGCCGCCGCCGTCGGCTGGGCGCTGTAGGAGGCGCTGATATCGCTCGCGCGGGGTGTTGCGGGCGACGTCTTCGAAGTAGTCGCCGCGAGGGCGCAGGTCGTCGGGGTGGAAAGTGGCGGGCGATTGGGTGCCCGGCGGCCGGGCGGGGATCGATTTCACCAGACGGGTAGGCAGGTTCTCAGGACTGTGCAGCTGCAGTCTGATGGCACCGTCTCGAGCGAGGGTAGCGGACTGGAACAGGGTCACCGCGTGATACGAAGTACGCGCGCCGAGGATGCGATACATGCGGACGCTGCCGTCGCCGCCTTTGTGTTTCGTTGTGCCACCGAGTATTTCGATCCTCAAATCCGAGGTGGACAGCGTGTGTAAGGCGAGCTGGATTCGTTCGAGCTCATCGACCGGGTAGCGTGCGCGCACCGTGTTCCGGTGCGCGTCGAACTCGTCGCGTAGCGCGAATCTGCTGCGGTAATGCAGCGGATTCGGGAAGCGGTCGTTGGCGTCGCCGTACCAGAGGGCGGCGAAATCGTCAGGGTCGAACGTCCATTCATCCATTCCAAGGTCCGATCGGTTCGTGCCGAAGGCCGATAAGTAAGGCCGGTAACTTTCTGCTGCGCTGCAAGGCAATTCATGCAGCAGCGAGCCGACATGCGCGGTTGATCAGGTGGGGTTGCGGTCTCCGCCGATCACGCCGCCCGGCACCGTTCTCGGCATCTCCCCGATCAGTTCGTCGGTGTTCTCCTGGGTGATCAGGTAGTCGGGAATCTTGTGCCCGGACTCGTCCTCGGACTTGCCGCCCCTGGCCCCACCCATCCCCGGAGCCATCATGCCCGGCATACCGGACGCGGCGCGACTCGCTGACGCGGCCGCCGCGGCGGGTGCGCCGCTGGGTGTGCCCGGCACGCCGGGAACACTGCGTCCCGGTGCGCCGCTGCGGTTTTCGGGGCTACCCGGAACTCCCGGACCGTGCGGGGCGCCGGGGTTCGTCCCGGTCGGTGCCATGCCTGCCGGTGCCGTCTTGGCCGGGTCTGTCGGGCTGGGCGTGCCCGGGTCGGCGGCCATGGGGTTGTAGCCGGTCGGTGTGGTCTGCGGACCGGCCGGGCTCTGCTGTGTGGACTGGTCTCCCTGGTTTTCCGCGGGCTTGTCTCCCGGGTTTTCCGCTGGCTGGTCCGGCTTGCCCGCAGCGTTCTTGTCGTCCAAATCCAGCGGGCTCGATGGCGCACCGAGACTCGCGCCCGTCGGATTACCGCTGGTACTGATACCCGGGCTACCCGGACCCGGCGCCGAAGCATCCAGCGGCTGGGTCGGATTCACACCAACCGGCAGCACCGGAACTTTCGCATCAAAGTCGGAGAAGCGCGTCACGTAGATGTTGTTCATGGCGTCCCGCGCGCCCTGCTCGGCCTCGTTGCGGGAGCGCTCCTCCTCCGTGGCGCGCGGCGGCCAGAAATTCGCCGTCCACGAATGCGCAGCGTAGCCCGGAATCGCATTGCGGGTGTCCACGATCGCGCCCGCGGACTCGTTGATCTGGTTGGACAACTGCGTCAGCCTCGGCTCGAGCTTCCGCGCGTCATCGGTGTACCGCTTGATCGCGTCCTTCGCCGCCTCCGCAGCCACACCCTCCCACGCCTGCGAAATCGAAGCGATCACCGACCGCGCGAACGTCTCCACCCCCTGATCCCACAGCGTGGCGGCATTCGAGTACTGCACGGCAGCGTTGTAGGTGTTGTGGGTATTCAGCCCCTCGAAGGCATTCTTGATCTCCACATGCGACCACGCCCCCACATACTCCCCGCTGCCAGGAATCTGCTTCGGTTCGTTCTCCTGCATCCGGCCGCCTTCATTCCTTCGCGAACGGCATTCCCGCTGGTCGCCATACCGTCCCTCGTAGCCGGTGCGCCTGCGATGAAGATCAGGGCCGGACCGGCTCCCCCGCCCCCTTCAGCTGCTACCGACCGTATCCTGAAGCCCGGTCCGCAAGCAACGTGAACGGAACGCCTACGTCTTCCATCCCACCGGGCTCCGCAACCCTCTTGTCGACCTGGCGAAAGCCTGCACATGTCCGCCTCGAGATACCCCACCCGCCGACTTACACGGACGCCACCACAACCACAACATTCAGTTCCGGGTCAATTCGACCTCAGGTACGTGATTGTGCATGCTCTCATCCGTCGTCGGTCCTGCCGTTTCAGCCGGACGTCGAAATTGTTCTTCTTCGTGAACGGCTGGAAGATATCGAGACCGCGCCCGAGCTGGATGCGCCATCCGGTATCGGTGGTGATTTGACGATCGTGCAGGCCCTTTTCGAAGACGCACGTGAACTCTACGCCGACCTCCTCGACGGCGTCCTTGATGTCGGACAGCCCTAGGAGCTGAACCTTCCGAACTTCCGCTCGGTCGGGTTCTTCGGCCGTGCGTAGGCGCACCGCGACTGTCTCCTCCGCGGGCTTAGCAGCGACGATCTCGACGAGTAATTCATAGAAGTTGCGCAGCTGGTGTGATGTGCGAATGTACGGGTCGACGATCTCGATGGACTTGGCTCCCTTGAGATGTGGAATGAGCAGCGTCTCGAAGGAATAGCCCAACGCATTGTCCGGAATGTCAAGTGCGCCAGTACGCAGCGGCTCTACCGGTGGTCGGGTGTCGGACAAGGGCTGCGTTCCGCCCGGCAATTCGGTTGCATTCGGCTCCGGTGCGGCACCGTCTCCTGTCGTGCGGTGGTACAGGTGCGGAAAATCGAGTTCCTCCTGGGTGGGCACGGCCTTCCAGGTGCCCGCAACATCCTTGTACCCGAAGCGGACGGCGTCCATGGTCCGGTCGATGCGCAGGATCTGGTCCTTGACTCGCTTGCGTCCTTCGATCGCGAACCGGAGCAACTCCTCTACCTCGGCAGTCGTCGCGTTACGATGCGGATGAATCAGCTTCATCAGGCCTGAGAACGTCTTGCGGACGCCGTCGCGGTCACGGGTCGAGATGTCCTCGGACAGCACGAAGTGAGGCGTGTACGCGTCGGAGAAGTCTTGGGTCCGCAGGTGGCGCAACGCCTCGGCGAGGTAGTCGACGACAAATCCGTACCCGTCGGTGAACAGTTCTCGCCGGATGATCTCGACCTCCCAGCCAGGAAGGTAGCAATGGAGTCGATCGAGATATGCGGCGTCGTAATAGGACTCCGGCAGCACCTCGAACAGATCCGAGTGCGCGAGCATCGTCGGTGCCGGCCGGGAGGTGTTACCGATGAACACCATCGACGCCTCCGCGGGAATGGTTTCGACGCCGCGAGAGAACGTCTTGTTCGCCATGTAGTTCTTCATGATGTCGACGAGTGCCTTGTCGACGCGCTTCTGCCCGGCGAACTCGTCGAACGCCACTACGTCCCAGAACCCCACGAGACCGATGCGTCCGTTGGCATTGTTGACGAACAGCTTCGGAACGGTGACCTCACCGCCGGAGATGAGCATTCCGTGCGGGGAGAACTCCGAATAGACGTGCGATTTGCCGGTGCCCTTGGGGCCGAGCTCGACCAGGTTGTAGTTGCGCTCGACAAAGGGAATCAGCCGGATCAGCTGCAGCAGCTTGCCGCGCGGCGAGAGCCGGTCCGGGTCGAACCCGATGCTCTGCACGAGTAGGTCGATCCATTCCTCGGTGGTGAAACGAGCGCGGGCGGCGAGGTAGCGGTCGACATCGAATTGGCCGAGCTGAATCGGCTTGAGCCCCGCGATGATCCAGCGGTCATCGTGCGAATCGCCGGATGAATACTCGATGTCGACCATGCACCACACACCGCCGGTGAGGAGCTTGCGATGCTGTTTGACTGTCCGGTCGTCGATGGGCACCGCCTTCAAGCCCAGGTTGGAGAAGGATGCGGTGTGGATGTCCTTACGGTCGTCGAGAACGACCGAAACCTTGTCGATCACTCTGTGCCTGCCACGGTCGCGGATCGTCGACTTCACGAGCTCCGCTTCGCCGCGATGCACATAGTGCTGGGCGAGGATGTTGCGCACGCTCTCGATGCCGGCGTCGATCGTCGCATCGTCATCGGTGGCGCAGTACTGGGCGAGGAGGAACTCGAGTACGTAGCCGGGGACGACGGCGTTGCCGCGCACACGGCCTACCAGGTCTTTACGGACCACCAGTCCGGGGAACTCGGTGTTGGCCTTGCTGTCCAGAGCGGTGAACCGGGGCTGCGCGGCTGGTGTGTCCTCTGCGGGGTCGGTCACAGTTCTTCATCTTCCTGCTTGAAATCGCGGTCGGTTACGCGTGCCCACGCCTCCCGGACCGTCGTGAGTGCCGTTATCGCTGTCACTGTCAGGCGGGTTTGACCGGCCAGCTGTGAAACCCAGTCGTCCTCGCTCGGCGGCCGATCGAACAGGTAACCACCGGGCGGCCTGTTGGTCGGCCCGTATCGCTTGTACAGGTGAGAGGCCTCCGTGTCGATGGCCCCGATTCCGGCGAGCGCCCACAGGTCCCACAAGTCACGCGACGCGCGCCGATCGTGCCACGTCGCGGTCTTCGCGGCGGCGAAGGCGGGCAGCGTGGGCACCAGCAACCGTGCCGGTGGAGCGCCGCTGTAGCGCTGTTCAACTGCGCGAAGCTCGGTGGGCCACACCGATCTATCCCGAGAGGACAGCAACTGAATTTTGACGGAGAGCCCACTGCCGGTGCGGAGGTTGGCTGGCTCGGTGTCACGAACAGCAGCAAGCCTCGGCTCCCATGACAACCGACCGTGACTGCGCGCAACCGCTCTGGGGAGCGCAGCGTCGATTTCGGCGGCCAGCTCGATACGGTTACCGAGGGCGACGAGGTCGATGTCCTCGCTGAGGCGGCCGTCCGCAAGGTGGGTGCGTGCGAGCGCGGTGCCACCGATGAAGTGGAGTCGATCCGCGAAGCGGTCGGAGAGCGCCGCGAGAAGGTGGGAGATGAGGTGGTCACGTTCCACCTGCTCCGGCGATACCCCGAACCGTGCGGCGGCGGTGTCTCGTTCGTCGAGATTCACGACTGCACTCCCGCCCAGGTCTCGGCTCGGCGCAACGCGGCGACGAGACGCTGCGGCTCCGCAAGCTCAGCCAGCCGTTCCGGGTCACTACGACGGTAGAGAGCAGCGACCGCGGCGGGGACCTCCGTCTCCGCATTGCCGAGAAGCGGCCGTCGAGCAAGGTCGAGCACGGTTTGTTCGGGTGTCGTGGCCAAAACAGGGCCCAACGATGTCTCCACGCGTTCGGCATCGAGCGCCTCGGTGTCGCGTTGCACAAACCGAACGGAGGCGCGGCGGTCGGACAATGCGATCGGTTTGTGCTGACTGGGAACCGCGACCACTGCGGTGGCCAGTGCCCGGGGGATCGCACCGAGCAGGCGGGCCGCACTGACGCCCATCACTACTGCACGGTCGACCCCATAGATCGCCGACGCAATCCCCGCAGCAGCAGCTTCGAGGCCGGGCAGCCACGGGCGCCCCACCTGAGCCTGCGGTACGACGATGTAGTAGCCGTGGGCCACTCGGTGCAGGATGCCCCGGTCGGCGAGTCGCGACAGCTCGGGACGAGGATAGGCGTACACGTGGGCAGCGTCCTGTGGGCGGACCGTCCGCAGCGGTAACCGCGCCAGCTCGGCTGGCAATGGTGTCCCGCGCGTCTGCTCCACAACTCCCCTTTACTACGCATTTCGTAGGCCCCTACCCTACGAACCGAGTACTGAATCGGCAATCATAGCGGGTCGAAGAAGCCGCCGAACCCGCGCTGCAGGGACGCGGTGGTGTGGCGGTACTCGGTTCGGGTGCCGTTGGTGAGTTCGTCGGCGCGGACGTACACCGGCTTTCCGTTGAACTGCTCGGCGGCCTCGTTCAGCACGAGCTCGACGGTGAAGTTCCGATCCCGAAGGTCCTCGGCTGTGCTGTCCACAATTACCGTCCGCTCCCCCGACAGCGCCGTGCCGTCCTGGCCATACACGCCAACGATCAGAGACCGCCCTCGACGCTTGCCCGTGACCACTTCCCGCTGCAGCAGCGTAACGAGCACGGTGCTGGAAGTGATGGTGGGGCTGCTGACGTTGACGTCGACGGTGACCTTGCTGGTTTCCTTACTGCGGGACTGGGTCAGTGTCACCAGCGGCACCACAATCTCCTGCAGAGTGGCACCACCGTGCACGTACTGATAGCCGGCGCCCTGCATCCGTAGCCGGTGCACCGCCCGCGGCACCTGCACCTGCAGGTCGCCGTCCAGTCCGAGTTGCGCGGCAGACCACGTCGTGAACGCTGGGTGCTCCCGCAGGCCGCGGCCGAGGACGTAGCGACGGGCCCGGGCGACGATCTGCTCGCCGTGCGCAGCTTCGCTGAGATAGTCGCCGGGTTCGAGGTCCGAGTCCTGGTAAAGGAAGCCGTGATCGGCAGTGACAAGCACGCGGCTGGCCCGGGACTTGCCACTTCCGAAACGTTTGATCACTCGCACGATCTCGTCGATGGCGCGATCGCACGCCTCCGGTGTCTGGTACGGCGCCTTGTGGCCGACCGCATCGATGGCGTCGTGGTAAACGACGACAGAGTCGTGAGCGGACCACAAAGCAGCCCGGTCGGCGGCGGTCATCGACATCACGGCCGCGTAGTCGACAGCCGCTGCGTTCACGCTTGCCCACCGTGCGTTACGTGCGGGCAGCCCGGAAGTCTGGGCCCCGTCGGCTCGCACCGTACCGTCGTCATCCAACTCGAGCCGGGCGTGCGGCAGCATCGCTGCCATACCAAGTTGGGTGTAGGACGGAAGCGGAGCGAGCCGAGGTTCGATGGTCGCGCTGAACCAGTCGTCGCCGTTCATGCGGGCGGCGAGTTCGGCGCCGACCTCGTAGCGCAGTGCGTCGGAGACGACGACGAGGGTCTTCGCCTTGGCGGGCAGGTCGTAGCGGGCGAACCCGCGGAGCCGCTCGATGCCGGGGACGTCCCAGCTGTCGAGGGTGTCGAGCTGTTGTTGCCAGGCTTGCGCGAGGGGGCGCTGGTAGTCGTGGACGTACCGGTGCTCGACGTGGTCGGCGAGGCCCGCGGGCAGATCGGTCTCGGCACGGTTGAGATGGTGGCGGAACCTCCGGTAGGCGCCGTCGACGCTCGACCAGGTGTCGGCGTAGCTGCGGATGCCGTCGGCGGGGTCGGCGATGATGGGCGCGAATGTTTCGATCTGGCTGAGGCAGTCGGACGCCGCGGCAAGCGCCAGGTAGCCGTGCCGGTGTTCGTCGTACCAGGTGGCGGTCGAGCGAATACGGACCAGTTCGGCAATCCGATCGGGAGGAAGTCCACGGTCGAGAATGGCGGCGGCGAGGGAATGGATGACGGCCTCGTCGACGAGCGGAAACACGTCGCGAGCGGCGAGGTCCTCGACGGGCGGCGGGTCGGCGCGGAGTCGTTCGCCGATGTTGAGATCGGCCTGGGCGCGCTGGGCGAGCTCGGTGAAGATACGGCGCAGCTGGCGGTCGTCGCGGAGGCGTTCGAAGTCGATGCGCGCAGGGTTGCGCGCATCGGGCCAGTCACGCCATGCCTGGTCGAACAGCCAGGTGACGAGGCCGGCGACGGAAGGTTCGGCGGCGGTGTAGCCGTAGATCTTCGCGCACCCCGTCCACAGGTAGTCGGTGAGCCCATGCTTCCGCAGTGCCTCGTATCCCTCGGACCGGTCGGCGACGTGCTCGTCGAGCAAGTCCTCGACGATGCGGTGCAATCGGTGCCCACCTGGGCCGTCGAGGTCGAGGACAGCGGCACTCATGAAGGCTCGCAGCACATCGGACAGCTTGTCCACCGACAGATCCTGTGGCAAGCCCGCGAGTTGCTCGCGGATGCGGTCGGCCCGGCGAGTGTCGTCGAAGACGCTCAGGTGAGCGGCGATGACATCTGTGACGCCGCGGTCGGCGAGCCCGAGGTCGTGGACAAGGATCGCGGTGGTGTCGGCGGTGAAAATGCCGTAGCCGACTTCGAGGTCGAGCAGCCAATTCTCGCGTAGTTCCGGTGGCCAGCCGGTGCGGTATACGAGGTGGCGCACAGTTTCGGACGTTCTGGTGTCGAGCGCGGTGTAAACGCTGTGTTTGACACCGAGCTCGTTGCCTTCAACGCGGTGCACGCTCAGGTCGAGACCGTGTTCGGCGATCGCGTCGGCGATCGTATCGAGGTGAGGTGCGTAGTCGCCGTCGATGTCACGCCAGGTGAGCACCGGGGTGTTGGTGAAGCGATCGACGAGCAGTTCGGCGATGCGCGCTGCGGATGCGGCGCTCACAGTCCGCTGACCTTCCGCAGCACGTCCTGCAACTTCGGGTAGTTCTTCTTCACGCCGTCGTCGAGGTCGAGCTCCACTTCCGCGGTCGACAGCGGAAACAGCTTGGTGTTGATCCATTCCCGGATCTCGCGGCGCTGGGTGGTGAGCAGGTCCCGTTCCTTGCTCAGCTTCGTCGCCTCTGCCTTGCCGGCGGTGGGCAGGGCGTGCTCGATGGTTTCGAGGCGGGCCTGCTGTTTGTCGGTCATCTGGTTGGCGTAGTTCTCACGGATCAAGCCGAGAGTGGCGGGCGTATAGCGATGCAGGTAGAAGAGAGCGTTGAAGCCCTTCTCAGTCTTGCTGTTCGACGACACCTGCCAGTAGATGGGCCGCTTGGAGTACATCTTGACGTGGTCGTTGTAGAAGTCCTTGAGAAAGTAGTCGCGCAGCAACTTTCGCTTCCCGGAGCCGAGTGCGTACTCGAGCCATGCAACGTTCGCTTCGACGTTCTCCTTGCCGAATGCGACGGCGAGGAACTCGCGCATCCGGGCGACGATATCGTCCTCGAAGTAGTGCTCGGCGGTGATGGGGATGATGCCGTCGGCGTCGGGCCGGAACCGCGCGGTCGGCACAATCTCATCGAAGTCGGCTATGGTCGCGCCGGCGTCAGCGAGAATCAGGCCGGGCTTGTCGAGGCTGTAGCGGCCCATCATGCAGCCCACCGCGTAGGAGACGAGCTCACGCGCGAGGTCGAGGTCGAACAGTGTCCGATACTCGTCCTCGGTGCGCGTCGCGCCCTTCGTCGGCGCGTACCGGAAATACGGGTTCTGGATCAAAGAGATGCGACTGAGGGGAACCTCGCACTCAACCTCGTCTTCGAGTTTGTAGAGCTCCGCGAAGTAGCGGTTGTTCGCCACCTCCAGTTCTTTGGCGCGCTTCGTGTTTGCAAGGGCATCGTCCCAACGGGACTTGGCGTGAGCTTCGAGAGCGCCTGGGCCTATTGCGACCATCGGGCTGGCTTCAAAGTCCCAGGAGTGCACGAAATCGTTCCAGTCTATTCGGAACAGCGATATGAGCTCGCTGACGATTGGTTCAACCAATGCCGAGTCAGATGGAACTACCGGAAGGTTCGAGATGTGCCCCACCTCGAAGTGCATCGCTGGCGACAGCACCCCCAACAATCGCTCGCTCACTGCTGAGTTCAAGAAGCCAATCAGCGCGGGCAGTTCATGCTGGTGAGCGAAGGCAGCCTGCCCGACATGACTAAAGATAAACTGCGAACCATAGAAGCGAAACGCTGGCGCCCCGGTCGATACGTTTGACCATGACACACATGGCTTGAAGAAAAAATCCGGGTTACGGATCACGGATCGTGGACGGAAATCCCACAATTCCTTACCATCATCCTCCCAGTTGACGACGTAGTCCTGGTTTCCATGCCATTTGCGGAATGATCCACCCTTGTTGTGCGGGAACCACTTTCGGCCTGACTCGCTGGCTTCCTCACGGCTGGACATGCCAAAGCCCGTGCGGTCCCCCGACACCTCGAACCACTGCCGGAGGAAGCGATCATTATCGGCGGTCGCAGGCCCCTGCCGCGGCGCCGCTACCTCCGCCAGTCGCGTTCCCTTCGAGAACGCAGCCTTCATCCCGCTTGACAGCCAGTAGACGATGGGCGAGTCCGGTACTACCGCAAAGTCGTCCATCGATGCCGTGAAGAGCAGTGGCTCTCGGACCGAGCACACGAGACTTCTAAGCCGGTCAGCTTTCTCCAGCTCGTTTCGTCCCTCGACGAGTCGCACGAAGCGACCCAACTGGGTGGTACGCGCTTCGACATCGATTACGAAGGCCGTCGTCTGTACCACCTCGCCCCCGATCGAGTCGAATCCCCGGGTGCCGAGGTGTGCCATTGAGGAGAGGTGGCCCCACTCAGGGAGATTCGCCCGGAACTTCTTGTAGGAGGTCAGGAACATCCACGAGTGCATGGTCACCATCGCGACAGATCCGGTCGGCGTCGCGAGTTCGGTGTTGCGTTCGATGAACATGGCGTACAGGTCGGGCTTGGTGTCGGGAAACTGCTTCTGCGCGAACGAGGCCAGTTCCGCGCCCATATTGTTGTAGCCCAAGTACGGCGGGTTGGCCACCACCACGTGGTATTGATTGTCCGCCAGTGCCCTCGCCTGACGTCCAAGTACACGAGTCTTCTCCATCAGTTCAAATTCGAGCTCGCTGGCGATCCCCTGCTCAGCGTCAGGCTCTTCGTAGCCCTCGATAGCGTCGACGAGGAAGGCTAGCGCATCTGGGTCGACGCGGATGAGTGAGCCGCAGGTGTCCGCATACTTGAAAGAGTGGACCAGTCGTGCCAGCTTGTCCCGCTTTTCGGGCGCAACAGCGCCGGTGATCAACTTCGCCTCCAGCTCGTCGAATTCGAGCGGCGTGACTCGCACGATGTCTGGCTGCACTGGCTGATCATCGCTATTACGGCGAGCGAAAAACCGGCGATCCTTGTCTCGCGCTTTTATCGCCAGTGCGAAAGATGCGAGTTGTGCCGCGCGTTCGTCGATCTCAAGTCCGCGCAGGTTGTGAGTGAGAATTAGCTGCGGGATGGAGCTCGGGGTGTAGCCCTCCTCCTCGTAGATCCGGAACAGCAGATCGAACGCATAGGTGAGCATGTGGCCAGACCCGCATGCGGGGTCTAGCACCCGGATCTCCTCCGGTGACGAGACAGTGACGCCGGTGTCCTCCTGTCCCGCAACGGGTTCGATGTAATACTCCATGTGTTCGCGTAGGCCGCTGGAGGGGCGCGAGCGCAGCCACAGCCGACCAAGGGAGTTCTGCACCAGGTACCGCACGATGTACTCGGGCGTGAACAGCTGTGTGACGGCTGGCAGTTCCGCGGCATCGATCGCGACGTTGGAGTCGTTGATCTGGTCCTTGAGTTCGGAGTTGTAAAACTGGTACAGCCAGCCCACCACTTCCACGTTCTCACAGGCGGCGGCATCCATCACCTCGACGGCGCGGGCGCGCACCGATGTCGGCGCCAGCATGTCCAGCGGCGTGAGCAGCCGAATCCAGTCCACTGCGGCCGGGAACACCTCCGGCATCGGCTTGTGCCACGACGCGAACATTGCACTCAGCAACAGCGCGTACGCCTCAGCGTCCGGGTCGGTGGACGTCCGCCTCCCGGTCAGCAGATCCACCACAGACGCTTGCACGTGCGGCGCCACCTCGTCTGGGAACTCCCCCGCCTGTGCACGGGTGAGGATCTCCGGCAGCGTGGACGCGGACCCAGCGGCCGGGGATACGACCCCGAACGGCCCCGAGAATCCGTTCGCGTCCATATAGCGAGCGGCGGTCAGTCGGTTGAACCAGGTGTAGGCAGCAGTGTCCGCCACCCAGGCCAGCCCGTGCTCGTTGACGGCATTCCGCAACGCCCGCACGTCGTGCGGGTACTCGGCCTCGGCCTTCGGGTTGTCGAGGAGCTGTTTGACCCGTCCCCGCATCTGCTCGATCAGCGTGGTTCGCGACGAGGTGGCGAAGGTCTTCAATGCGGCGGTGTTCTTCATCGTGTGCTTTCTCGAGCAGTAAGGGGTGTCTCTGGTGCGCGGGTCACAGGACGATGGTCTTTCCGTCGTCGAGCGCAGCCAGCAAGCTGGCCCGCAGCCGCTGCACGTACAGGTCGACCTGGTCAGGGCTGGTGAGCATCGCTGGAACACCGTCGACTTCCACCGCGCTCAGCCGCACCGTCGCCTTCGCAGTGCTCTTCGCGCTGGTCGTTCCAGCGCCACTGATACCGCTGGAAGCGTGACCGCCTTCCTGCTCGCCTTCTGCTGTGCCCTCCGGCGCCGCTGCGGGCGAGTTGATCAGCACCTCGATCGCCGACTGGTACGCGGTGTCGAACGACCTTCGCGCCAGTGCCACCTGCCCTCGGGTCGTATGTGCCCCGAGGCCGTCCAGAACGGACCGCAGCGCGTTTCGGGCCTGCTCCTGCGCCTTGTCCGTGGAGTCGAGGAACACCTGCTCCCGCAGCAGCGATTTCAGGCGTTCCTCGACGAGGCTGCGCAACGCGTCCCGATCAGACGTGACCGCAGTATCGAGGCGCTCGACCAGACGCAGATGCAGCTGCTTGATCTGCGGGACACCGCGGTAGAACGTGGGACTGTCGAGTGCAGACCGCAGGGCGTCGATATCGCTACTATCGACATCGTCGACCTCTGCGCCACGACGTTCCAGGAACATGCGGGCATCGTCGACGATGCCGCATTGCTGTCCGCGCAGGAAGCCGCGGATCGGGTCCAGCAAGTCTTCCTTGAGGTCGAGCAGCTTGTCGGAGTCGGTTAGGAAGCCGCCGAGGTACCAGTCCTCATCGTTGCCTATCGCGGACCGGATGGCAGCCGAGGCGTCCGCGACGGCTGCGGCGAACGGGTAGGGAAGCTTCGCCCAGTCGTCGAGTTCGGCCACGTCCTCATTGAGCGCTGCCCGCACGCGGCTCACCAATTCCTCGGGTGTGGAGGGCGTTTCGGAGGTGTCGCGGTAGTCGCCCAGGAACGCCTGGAGTTTGCGCACCTTCGCCGGATCCTGTGCACGCACTTCCTCCACCGCGATCAGGCGGTGCTTCTTGGTGTTGCGCAACTCCTCAGCGATCTCGGTGCGCACCAGGAGCCGGCTGTCGAGTTTCAGGCGCGCCGAACCGGTCTTCGTCCCGTGCGCGATCGCGGCCAGGACTGTTGTCATCGACCAACCGAACGGCGGGCCTGCGAAATCGTCCACGAGAGAGCCGACCGTCGATGCGGTCTGACGCACCTTCGCGTTGCGCACGGACACCACGATCGACCCGGCGAGGGTGTCGAGCGTCGAGATGACGTCGAAATCGAGGGTGACCTCATCCCGGAGTATTCGCCCGAGATCGGTCTCCTTGAGGGTGGAAACTCCCCGCGCCTCGTTGATCCGCGTGTACCGGCACTCGATGGCCACCTGCAGCGCCGCATGGACACGCTCCTTCGCGGGTCCGCCGCCGATGTCGAGCACGCTTCCGTTGTGTACCAGATCTGCGGCCGCGACGGCTTTCCGTATCTCACCGAGCACCTCGCGCTGGCGTTCCACGTTGGCGCGCTCGTGGGAGTCCAGAATCCGCCTACGCGACTCCGGCAGCGTCGATTTCATCTGCAGCCGCACGTAGTCACGTGTCCGCACGTACAGGTCGATGTCGTCGCGGGTGCGCTGGCTCAGGTCCAGCACCACGAACACCGCCCCGGCATGGCCGATCGAGTGGTGTTTGACGTCCTCGAGCGGATGCCCGCTGTACGGGGTGACGAAACGAACGCTCAACTCCTCCGAGCGTCCCTGCCGCTCCCCATCGAGCATCCGTTCCAGGCCCAGATCGACGCCCGTGGCCTCGTGCCGCACCTTCGCGCCGACGCCCGACACGTTCACGATTTCTTCGTTGAGCAGCTTCCTGATCGCGGAGTCGTTGCGCTCATGGTTCTTGATCGCCTTCTCGACGTCCTGTTCCTCGTTGGTGAGATAGGCGTAGGTCGAGCCAGTGCGCTGGACGTAGGTATTGGACTCGAGCAGCCGCAGGGCCCGCTCGATGTCCTCGTGGAGTGCCGCGACGTTCGTCTCGATCGCCGATGTGAGCAGCACCGACAGGGACTCCGGGGTGGCATCGAACTGCTCGATGTACTTGGTCATCAGCAGTGCCTTGAGTACGCGCAGTGCGAGGTCCCTGTCCGGCCCATCCAGGTTGCGGGCTGCGGTGGCGACGTTCTGTTTGACAGATGCGTTCACCGACTTCTCGATGCCGTCGTAGAACATGTCGAACGTGGCGAGCGCACCGACGTCGGTTGCTTTCATCACCGAACCGATGTCCCTTGTCACGCCGAGCAGCGATCTCTCACCCACCGATGCGTGCCGACCGGTGAAGGCGTTGAAGTCCGACAGTCCCCGCATCGCGTCGTGGAAGAGTTCGAACTGGTAGTCGACGAACGGGTAGGTGCCGACGAAGTCCTCGACGGTCGAGTAGTTCTTGTAGGTCCGCTGATCCTGGAAGGCGAACAGCGAACGGAAACGGTCCTCGTTGGCCGCGTAGACCTTACCGAGCCGGGTGACCCCATCCGGGGTCTTTTCGAGCAGGCGCTTCGAGACCACCTCACGCACGTTCTTCGAATCCAGCTTCAGCTGAATCGCGAAGCGCGCCTGAATCTTCGAGAAGTCCTGCTGCTGCTCCTTAGTACGGTCCCCGATGATCGAATCCATAACCTCCTGCGAGGTAACCATCACCCATGCGCGGCCTCGGCATTTGACGTAGAGAGACTCGGCGATCGTCTGCAAACTCAACATCAGCTTCGTGTCCTGGCCGATGAACTGACCGATCTCGTCCACATAGAAGCCCATCCTGGCCAGCGGTTCGGGCTGCTTGTCGAGCCACTCTGCGACCTCTTCCGCGAAGGACTCGATCGACACGCTGTAGTTCTCCCGGTAGGCCGTCAGTGGTCGCTCGAGCGACGTGCCGGTGGCTTCCGCGTATGCCTTCTCCACTGCGGGCTCGACGAGGACCGCGAGCTCGCGTCCCTGCTCCCACGGCTTTCCATAGATGCCCGCGAACGCCTCCTTGAACCGATCGAACACACCCAGCCCGGCGAGGTCCCGCTCGAAACGCGCGATGTACGGCGTTTTACCGAAGTAGCCAGCAGCCTCGTAGAAGACCTGCACGAACACCTTCAACAGCGCGTCGGGCTGGTTCTTCTCGTTCTTGTCGACCTTCTCGTCGATATTGAACAGTAGTGACCGGGCCGGGATCGCCGCAGAGCGCTCCAGCGCTCCCCGCAGGATCGCCGCGTGCGTCGGTACCTTGTCGAGGAAGGCCGCGACTACATCCGTCCGGGCGATCCCGGCGCCGTCCACATCACCGAGCAGATAAGCCAGCATTTTGAGCAGATGCGACTTACCGGAGCCGAAGAAACCGGCAATCCACACGCCGTTGGACTCCGGTTCGCCCGGATACGTGTACGCCTCCAGCAGGTCGGTCAGGTGCTTCGCCACTTCATCGGTGACGACGTACTCACGCACTTCGGTCTCGAGCTGAGCGGAACTCGACGCCTTGACGACACCATCGAGCGGCCGATCGATGTCCCTCGCGAGGATCTGCTCGATGTGCATCAGGAGTTCTCCAATTCCAGTAGATCGAAAGCGCGGTAGTAATCGTCATCGGTGAGCCGATCGAACAGGACCAGCGATGACCCCTGCGTGGGTGACTGCCGGTAGGTGCCCGGGAACACGAGAACCACGGGTAGGTCGGCCAGCAGGGGTTGCAGGGTGTTCAGAACGGTGTGCGCCCGTACCAGCGGGTACAGTCGGCCGACATTCGACAGCATGACGACCTGCGGCCGAGGCTGCTGCTCCTCGACGACCCGGGTGATGCGGGGTGACAGGTGCTCCCGCGGTGAGATCACATTGCCGACCGCCTCGCCGAACATCTCCTTCGGCAGTGCGGTCTCCTGTTCGATGATCTGCGCCCATACACCGGTCTCGGACCACAATTCGGTCGCCAAGTGCCACAGATCGATGTCACAGACCTCGATGCCGTCCTTGCGCAGCCGCGTCACCAGCCGACGGTGTTCACCAGCGACATTCGGCTCGTCGGACGGCCGATACGCCAGTACGAAGTAAGGTACCTCGCCGATTTGTCCCTTCATCTCCAGGAAGCTCGGCGTCCGCATCACCCGGTATGCGAGTTCGAACCGCTCTGTGAGCGAAAGTTGATCCGACAGTCGAGTGGTCACCGTGCTCCGTCCCGGCCGGCGAGCGCGGCCACCTGTGCATCATGGATCGGGAAGCTCAGCAGAAGTTCGTCACCCACGGCGGCGACTACTGCCGACACTCCCGGCGCGGGATTTATCGGCAGCACCCGATCTTCGTTATCGAGCAGTCCGGCCTCACGCAGCATTCGGAACGTGTTCTGACGCAACTTGCCTCTCGTGGAGTCGGCCGCGTCCCGAAGCGCGTCCACCCAGGACGACTGCAGGTTCCAAAAGGTGTCGAAATCGGCATAGCCGACGACATCGCGTCCCGACACAAGTCGGTCGCGGACCACCTCCCGACCAAAGTCGCGCAGGAAGCGATAGCGCAGGCATGCCGCCAGCCACATCAGTTGCCGTGAATCGTCTACCGATCCGTGCGCTATCAGTTCCACGCCCGCAGGAGGCAGTTCGCCGAGCCTCTGCACGACTTCACGCGTCACCCGTAGGGTCGATGCCATGGTGCGTTGTTGAACGAGATTCAACTCGACCGCCTGAGCGCGCGCAGTCGCCGCGTCAGGCGTCGTGACCAGCAGTCCCGCCATCGCAACTGCTTCAGCGCGCAGCAAGCCGCCCGTCGTGAACGACAAGCGGTAAGTGCCGTTGGTCACGAACACCCTTCCAATCGACTGGTCACGGCCGCGTCGCGGAGACGCGCCGCAGCATGATCGTAGGCAGCACAGGAACCTGATTCTGCCGAGCCGTACGACACTAGTCGATAGGACTGACGAGTCCCGATCGACCGTGCCATCGTGGAACAGGTCGAACGGCGGGAAGGACGCCATCCACGAGCAGATGACATTCCCTCGGGATCGAGAAGGACGCTCTCACCGGAAGCGGTGTCTTTGTCGACCTCATCCCAGTGAACGCTTCGTGCGCCTGCGTGCTACCCGAACACCTCATTGACCATGGGAAGGCGTCAACGTCCCGAGGTTCGATCATTCAATTACGGACACGCCTGGGTGTATCGGCCCACGGATCGCCATATTTTTCGTACGGGTTACCGAGTTCAGCTAGCCGCTGCTCACCTCGCTCTACGAGATCAGCACGGAAAACCTCATTGGATCCGATTTCATTCTCAGATATATCGAGGTAGCCGACGATATGGTTATGTCCGTGAGCGACTCGCTGAAGTGCTTCATCGATCGTAACGTACCAGGGTTCCCATGACCGCCCGCGACCAGGGAAAGCGCCGAACCGGATATAACCCTTGGTGGCAAGCTCCCGGATTACATCGAGGACAAATCCGCGCGAATAACTCGCGGGGACAATTTTGGCCACCATTCCATCGAAGGTGCCGATTGGGGTCCAATCATCGGACAGCTCATGCAGGAGGAAGTGCTCAAGTTTCTCGTTCATCGCTTCGGCAGATGCACTTTCACTGGTTCGGGGTTTCCGGGATACTTGATGTCGATCGTAACACCACCCGACTTGCTGCCGTCTCTGATTCTGATCTCCGTGCCATCGGGAAGCCTACTACCTTTTCCTGGATAATTTCCGACATCCATCGGCTCACCCTTTTTACTGAGGTCTTCGTAGAGCTGACGAATTTCCTTATCAGTTTCCACCTGTCGGTGCGGCTCAGTATTGCCAGGTTGCGTGCGGGAATTGACAAGAGATTCGACCTCAGCGGCTTTGCTCGGCCCACTTGCGCCTGCACTTGCGGTGTCGTTGGAGTTGCTCGTACCTGCGTTTGAATCGCCATCGATGAGGACCCGCATGGCAATGATGGTGGCGAGGGAGGTGGAGATGGAGGTGAGGTCAGGGACCTTGTCGAAGGCGCTGATGACGCCGATGGCGCCGGCTGCGGCGGCGGTGAGGCCGACGACTCGGATGAGGTTGCTGGCCTGGTAGAGACTGCGGATGGTTGTGATGGTTTCGGCGACAGCGACGGCGACGCCTCCTCCGCCTGCGGCGAGGCTGCCACCGAAGCTGAGCAAGGCGGTGGCAGCCGCCGCTACCACGATGAGTCCGATCGCCCACTCAGCGGTGGTGATCGCGGACTGGATGCCTCGGCTGACGTCAAGGGTTCCGGTGTGGTAGCTCGAGACAGGTGCGGCGACGTTGAGCGATGCCGCAGCGACCTGGTCGGCGCCGGTCCGCAAGACATTCAACTGGTCTTGGATCATTTGCCGATTCAGCGGATCGTCCATGCCGTCGAACATGTCGGCGATCGCGCTGATACGGGCAGCTGCACCAGTGATGGTTTCGTTCTTGGCGAAGGTATCCCAGGTGCTGGACGCCTTGGCCAGTTTATCGACATCTCCGTTGGGCAGCTTGCCGAATTCTTCCAGGATCTTCGAAACGAGCACAGCGAAGAATTCCTCGACACCCCCGCGGTGTTTCACACCGGTCCCGTTGTCGTGCACCGATGTCGGGATCGTGACCTTGTATTCGGTCATCGCACGCACATCTGGCCGCGGCGGCGGTGGCTTGCTCTTGTTCCTTATCCCGTAGTTGTAGCCGTTCGCGGCGAGGACGTAACCGTAGTTGGTGAGCGCGTCGGCCAGATTCGTGCACGTCTGCATCGTGCTTTGCGCGACGTGATCGTATCTTTCGCCCCACTGCTTGCAGCCGGGTGCGTCACCGGCCATACCCGCGTATTCGCCTTTCACGGCATCGTGCACCGGTTTGTCGGCTCGTCGGAGGTCGGCGGCGAGATCATGGCATTTCTTGGCCGCGTCGTAGTAGACCTGCCAGTCGACGTTCACGGCTGTCCGCCGCGCAGCATCTTGCGGTTGAGCTCGATGGCGTGCGTGTAATCTTCGTGCGCTCGGCGGGCGGCGTCGCTCAGGTCGCGGACGCCTTCGGCGAACTCTCGTGCACCAGTGAGCCATTGGCGGTGGGCGTCGGCGTACGCCTGTGCGGCAACGCCTTCCCAGCCACTGCCTCGGAGGGTGGCCACTTTGTCATCGATCTCGTCGAGGTGGTCGGCGACGAATCCGGCCAGGCCGGAGAGGCGGGCGACGATCTGGTCGAGATGGTCGAGGTCGACCGAGAACTCCGAACTCATGGCAGGTCCAGGCTGGAGGTACGGAGGGCGGCGGCAGTATTCTCGTCGCGGGCTCGGTAGGTGTCGGCGGTTATGCCGAGTTTTTCGGCCATACCGGTAAGTGCGGTGATGATCCGGATTCCGCCGTCGCGGACTTCGGTCCATCCGTGACCGAACTCGGTTGACGAGTCGCCGGTCCAACTGCCGTTGACCAGCGAATCCACGTCTTTAGCTGCGGAATCCAGTGCCGAGCGCAGTGCTTCGGCCAAGTCGTAGACGTACTGTCCGACCTCGCGCACCTGCTCTGGCACCACCGAAATGGCATTACCTGAGGTGTTTTTCGGTTCGTTCTCCGACATCTGTCTGCCCTCAGTCTTTCGCGAACGGCATCGAGAAGACTCGTTGCTGGGCCGGGGGCTGCTGCGGCAGAGACGCCTCCAGATCGCGATACCGCGCAGCCCATTCGGCGTCCTGCTGGGCGTAGCGGTCGCGGATCGTACGGAACAGGTTCTGGATGTCCTCTACGACCTGGTAGTGCGACTCCATCACCTCGTAGACGCCGTTCTGCGAACCACGGGCCTTCTCGCGGTAACGCTTCACCATCGTCTTTCCAGAGACGAGTTCCTTGCCGTCCTTGCCCCTGTAGTCTTCACCCATACCCCAGTAGGGTTGCTGCGAAATCTCAGTCATAGTTCGCTGAATATTCCGGATCTGATCCTTGAAGAACTCGCAGTCACGGTCGACATAGACGAACTGCTCTGGATCCATCCGCACCCTCAGTCGGCCCTCTTTCGCCTCGTTGATCAGATTCGTCATCGGACGGGGTGAGTCGTTGCCCTCACTCATAATGCCTCTCCCTCCCAGTGAGATTCGCCAGATGCCGTCTTGGTCATGCAGTAGGCGGAATCGTGGGCACGACTTTCTCCGCTAGTGCCCGTGCAAGCTCACATGAATCGATGCTTCCGGTGTCCCGGTTCGACGGCGGATTGTTCAGATTGAATTCGAGGCTGCCGCCCTTCATCTCCACATCGACCGTACATGCTTCCTTGATGTGGGGACCCTCGAACTGACGCGTGGAGATCGCGCGGCGCGTGCCGACAGTGAATTCCTGAGAATCCGGAAATTTCTTGGCCCGCACAACGTCAACTGTCAAATTCGTGGTTCGGATACTCACTGCGTATCCGTTCGAGCGGACCCAGGCACAGCCGCGCCACTTGACGCCACCATCCGCATCGCTGTTCGCCGTCTGCTGGCCGTGCAACTTCTCCGAGGCCAAAACGCTCTCCGGCACGTCCCTACACGGGTCGTACGTGCGCGGCACATCAGCTGGCAGCGAGGGTCCCGACTTGCTAGTGGTAGAGCCCGAAGAGTTGTTATCGCCCGACCCACACCCAGTCAGTAGAATAACGGCACCGAAAGTCAAGCCGACAGCACGAAACACGTTGCTGCTGGGCAGCATGCGATCCCCTCACAGCCGGTGCCACGAAACTTCGGGGCCGGACCGGCGCCTCCGCCCCTGCTCATTTGGTGACCGTACCGGGCCGGTGATCGGGCCCGCAAGCTGGTGAAGTTGCGCTCGCTGTCCGCCGCGCCCGCGATGAAGGCCGCCGATTCTCCACTGTTGAACCGAAGATCGCCGCGCTTTCGTGGACTTGATGAGGATGCCGGCGCCCTTCGACGGCGGCCGCGGAACCTATAGCGCCGCGCCCGGCCGAGCGGCGTGGGGGATGTTGCCCCAGCCCAGAAGGCCGAACGCGATCGTGGTTGCGTCGGGCCACCCATGTGTCCGCCGCTCCCAGCGATCGGCAGTGGTGCTGATCACTCCTATTTCGCCGCAGCGGAACGGAAGGCGAACTCGCCGTCGTCTGCTCCGGCGAGGAAGGCTGTCCACTCGGCTTCGTTGAAACGGAGCTGGACGTCGGGGGACGTGACAAGAGTGTCCGTGCCGTCCTGCGCGACTACGACAGAGCCGACGTTGCCCATGGCCTTAGCGTGGGCAGCGTCGACGAAGCATGCCCACTCAGCGAGATCGAATGCAATCGTCCCCGCATCGGGGTGCTTGCTGTGCCTAACGTAGACAACGGTGCTGCTCGGGACCAGTTCGACGCACCCCTCCCCATTGCTGCTGTGGCTCGATGTTCGCCAACCGGCGGAAGGCGCAACCTCCACGCATTGCTCGCTGTTGCCGCTGTAGCTGGATTTCCGCCACTCGAGGCGGTCGCCGGTTGTCACCGATACTCCTAGTCTGCGTGGAAGCTGTTGATACGGCCTCTGATGAGTTCAGCAGAGTCAGAGATTGACAGTGCTGCATCACAGAGCCGATCTGCAGCCATCTTATACAGTGCGACCTGATCCTGTTCCTGCACGTAGAGTGCCCCAGCTGGGTACTCGATGTATCCGATCGACTGTGCCTGATCGAAATGCAGCAGCATGAAATCGCCGTCGAGACCATCATGGACTGTGACGCCCACAGGCATCACGTGCAACTCGACGTTCTCGAGTTCCATCAACACCAGCAGGTGTTCGAGTTGTGATCGCATCACTGCCGGACCGCCGACGATCCGATCGAGCACATATTGCTCGATCACGGCGCGGAAGGGTAAGGGGTTCGAGTCCCAGACAATTCGCTGGCGGGCCATCCGAGCGGCGACTACCTGCGGGGCGTCCATCGGCGGTACCCGCAGATGTCCCTCAAGAAGCGCGGTCGCGTACTCCGCTGTCTGAAGTTGTCCCGGCAAGAGCATGGAGTCGTATGTGAAAACGGAAGCCGCTAATCCCTCCAGTCCCACAAAGATCTTGAACCAGTTCGGGAAAACCTCACCGAACGGTGCCCACCAAGTGGACTGATCCGCCTGACCCGCAAGGGATGCTACTCGCTCGATGTGGACCGGATCAGCGCCGTAGAACTTGAGCAGGGCCGTCACCTCGGCCCGCTGCTGTTGGTTTCGTCCTGATTCGAGGTAGTTGATCTTCGTCTGCGTGCAGTCGAGTTCTCCGGCCGCCTCGCGCTGCGACTTCTTCGCACGTTCGCGGGCATCGCGCAGCTCACGACCGATGAGGAACCGCAAGGCATTTGGGTCGGCTCTGCGGTCGATGTCGGCGCGGCGGTCAGTCATATCGGCCTCCCTGTCTACCACCTGCCGCAGCACTCTATCCCTTGCACCCATGCACATTGCGATCGGTATTGCACCTGGTATGTATACCGACTATTGTTCCTTCAAGCTTCGAGGCACGGCATACATGATTACCAACCACTCGGGGTAGCCCGAGGTCACCAGGGGGTGATGACCATGCTCGTTCTCAGGTCGAATCCAGGTCACGCGATCGACAGGCGGGTGCGCCATGTCGGATGACACCACCAGCCCGGTGGAAACCGCTGTTCAGCGCTGTCATCGCTATCGGCGGGAGTTGGGCTTGCCTGCCGTGCTCACGCCGAATTCGCGACGGATCGTCCTGCACGCGGACCTGATCGGCGCGGTGGTGATGCCCGAGCAGCTCGGCACGCGAGTGGCCGAACGGCTGACAGGGCGCGGGTTGCTCGGCCCCGTGATCGCGCATCGGGAGTCTGGTCGGACGACGGTGTTGTGTGGCCCGCCGGACGGGTACGAGCACGAGGTGTCCGGTGTTCTGCTGCGGCTGAATGTCGGTGTCGCGACGCGATGCATCGTGCTGCCGTCTCCCGCTGACGAGCGGACCGGGTACCGGCAATGGAGTTATCTGCCCCGCAACAGTTTTCGGCCCTCGATGCGTGTTGTGCTCGACGCGGTTGTGGAGGACGCGCGGTGACAGCTCAGATGTACGCCTATCTGCGGCTGCCGCTGGTGGGTAATCGGCGGAACGAGATCGTTCGGGAGATAACAGAGTTCGCGGCCGGTCATGGGTTCGGTGTGCGGCGGGTGTTCTGTGAGGCCGGGCCGCCCGCGAGCGTGCTGTGGTCGCTGGTGCAGGAGCTGGATCGCAGGTCAGGGAATCATCTCGTCTCGGAGCTGACGATGTCCGCGCATCAGGAAGGCATCGACTTGGATCGGCTGCTGGCCGCGACCCCGACGCCGAACGGCGCGCTCCGGGCGCTGTTCGCCGAGTTGGACAGCAACGGCGGGTATGTGGTCGTGCCGTCACCGGAACATCTCGACGGCCTGGATGTGCCGAGACATGTTCCGCTGCGGCGCTTGTCGGAGCTGCGGCCGGCCGCGAGCGTGCTGTACCTGCGTCCCGGACCCGGCCCGCGGGAAAGACGGCCGGACATCGCCCCGCGCAGCGGCGGCGTCCTCGGTGAGTTCAAGGTCAATGCGTTCGGGCTGGCGGTCGAGGTCGCGCGGTCGAACACCCATGTCTACTTGTCGCGGGCCGGACTGGGTGAGCTGATCGAGCAATGCGACGCGGTGGTCAGCGAATTCGTGCGCGACGCGATCTGTGCCGCGGAGGCGTCGGGTGCGGCGAACGAACTGCGAGTGCGGCTGATCTGTCACCCGGAAGCGCTGGCGGTGGAGTTCGACGAGACACGGGAACATGCCGACGAACCGGTCAGCGAGGAGATCCGCGCCCGCTGCGCTCGCGTGCATCGGTCGCCTTCGGCCGCTGGGGGAACTGTCACGTGGTGCGAACTTCCCTTGCCGCGAGTCGATCCGGGCGTCGCGGAGCTGGCACAGGCCATTCGCGACTACCAAAGCCGGATCGAGCGCCGATGAGGCCGAGGGCATACGGGATCGTCCGGTGTGATCGTTCTGGTCGGCGGACCTCAGCGCACGTGGTGAAGATCCGCGCGTTGGCCCGGCGTCACGGCTTCGACCTGCATGGGGTCGTCGTCCGGGATTCCGACGCGCGGTTCGGGACGCTGCTGGCGATACTGAGCGCGTCAGGTGTCCGGGCTTTGGTGATCCCCTCGGTCGGGGATGTCACCGGCTGGTTGGATGCGCTACGCCAGGGCGCGGATGTGTGGACGCTGATTCCGCCGGGCTGCCGGCCTCGTCGCCCAGTTCCGGAGTCGTGATGGAATGCCGCCTGACCATCGAGTTCGCGCACGGCGTGGTGCTGCGCTATTGCGCCGAAGAGTGCGTCGCATACGCTTTCGCGCGGGCGGCGCACTCGCACCAGCTGGCACAAGTGACGATCGACCATCTGGTGGATCCGGATCTGCCGCCGCTCCCCTGCGCTCGACTGTGGCTGCCATGACCGGGAGCTTGTGGCCGCACCGAATCGAGGTCGGCGAGGATCTCCGCCACGTTGCGCAACGGCGGCCTACCTGGCCCGCCACAAGCTACCCTGTGGGTGTCGGCGAGTCGGCTGGGAAGGAAGGATGCCGTGAGTGTTGCGCACGACCACACCTTCGGGCCGTACACGATCTATGACCTCGACGCGCTGCCGGATGAGGGCAAGGGCTACGAGCTGGCTGACGGGTGGCTGATCCCGTTGTCACCGAGCCCCCGGCACGATATGGCCGCCGATATCCTCCGGGATCGACTCCGCGAAGCAGCCCGCGCGGCAGCGGCCAAGGTCCATGTTCAGGCGCCGATGGATATGTCGACTCCCGCTGGGGTACGCAAGCCTGACGTGGGCGTGATCGATCGAGACGCCGCCCGCGCCGCGCATGAGGCGAACATGCGCACCTTCTATGGACGCGATGTCCTGCTGGTTGCCGAGGTGGTGTCCCGTCGTAGCGGCAGCGAACCCGTCGACCGTGTCGACAAACTGTATGACTACGCGGCCGCCGGAATCCCGCAGTACTGGATCATCGACCTCGAGCCCCACCCGCAGATCGCGGTCCACACGCTCATCGACGGCGTCTATGTGTGCACGGCGAGGGCACATGCCGGCGAGGTTGTCCGAATCAAGTCGCCGTTCCCCTTCGACATCGATCCCGCAGATCTGCTGGACCCGGACAACGCCTGGTGATCACCCTCAGTCCCGAGCTCGACTCAGCGCGATGAGCACGCCGAGCGGTGGCCTGGCGAAAGGGCGGCGGGCCCTGCTGTGGGCCGAGGACGGGGCCGAACGCCGCCGCGTACTGATCGAAGCGCGGGCGCCAGGGCGCGGGCTCGAGACTCGCGAGCTGATCCAGACAAGCGTCCACAGCGAGGCCCGTGCGAGAAAAGCCGCGTCAGGCGCCGAAGACGCGTTCGACCACCGCTTTGGCGCGGCGGGTGACGCGCAGGTAGTGGTCGAGGAATTCGCTGCCGGCACCCAACGGCCAGCCCGCGACGCGCGCGACTGCGGAGAGGAGGCGGCCGGGGCCGGGGAGTTGATCGGTGGGCTTGCCGCGCACCAGAACCAAGGCATTACGCGCCCCGGTCGCGGTCAGCCATGCGTCGCGCAGCAGCGCCACATCGGCCGCGTCCAGCAGTTCGGTCTGCTCGATCACGTCCAGCGACTCCAGGGTGGAGGTGTTGTGCAGGCCGGGTACCTCGTGGGCGTGGCGCAGCTGCATCAGCTGGACTGTCCATTCGATGTCGGTCAGACCGCCGCGCCCCAGCTTGGTGTGGGTGGCCGGGTCCGCGCCGCGGGGCAGGCGCTCCGCGTCCACCCGGGCCTTGATCCGCCGGATCTCGCGCACCGCGTCGGCGGATACGCCGCCCTCCGGATACCGCACTTTGTCGATGACGTGCAGGAAGCGCACCCCGAGGTCCTGATCGCCCGCCACCTGGTGGGCCCGCAGCAACGCCTGTACCTCCCAAGGCTGCGCCCACTGCTCGTAATAGGCGGCGTAGGCGGCCAGCGTGCGCACCAGTGCCCCGTTGCGGCCCTCCGGGCGCAACCCGGCGTCGACCAGCAGCGGCGGATCGGTACTCGGCGCCCCGAGTAGCTGCTGCACCCGGTCGGCCACTCCGATCGCCCATTTGACGGCCTTGGTCTCGTCTTCACCCGGGCGCGGGTCGCAGACGAACAGTACGTCGGCGTCGGAGCCGTAGCCGAGCTCCATGCCGCCGAGCCTACCCATACCGATCACCGCCATGTCGGCCGGGGCAGCCGATCCACGCTCGGCTTCACTCGCCCGGATCACGGCCCGCAACGACGCCTCCAGCACCGCCACCCACACCGACGACAACGCCCGGCACACCTGCGGCACGTCGAGCATCCCGAGCAGATCGGCCGACGCCACCCGCGCCAGTTCGTGCCTGCGCAGCGAACGCGCCGCGGCCACAGCGCGTTTCGGGTCCTCGTAGCGGGCCGCAGCGGTGAGGATGCCGCGGGCCACCTCCTCGGGCTGCGGACCGAGCAACTGCGGCCCGCCGGGTCCGTCGGCATACATCCGAATCGTCTCGGGTGCGTTGATCAGCAGGTCGGGCAGATACTGCGAGGAGCCGAGCACGATCATGAGCCGCTGCGCGATGGCCCCCTCGTCGCGCAACTCACGCAGGAACCAGGTCTGGTCGGTGAGCCCCTCCGAGACCCGCCGGTAGGCCAGCAGGCCCGCGTCAGGATCCGGTGTGTCGCTGAGCCATTCGAGCAGCGTCGGCAGCAGCAGAGCTTGGATGCGCCCCTTGCGGGAGACCCCGCCGGTCAGCGCCTTCAGATGTCCGAGCGCGTGTTCCGGCGCCGCGTAGCCGAGCGCGGCCAGCTGCCGGATCGCGGCTTCCGGGCTCAGCCGCAGCGCGTCGGGCTCCAGCCGGACCACCGATTCCAGCAGCGGGCGGTAGAACAGTTTGGCGTGTAACCGCCGCACCCGCACCGCGTTGCGGCGGATTTCGCTGGTCAGCACGCCCACCGCGTCCTGCCTGCCGTCGGGGCGGATATGTGCGGCGCGGGCCAGCCAGCGCATCCCCTCCTCGTCATCGGCGGCGGGCAACGTGTGCGTGCGACGCAGCCGCTGCAGTTGCAACCGATGCTCGAGCAGCCGCAAAAACTCGTACGACGCGGTGAGATTCGCCGCGTCGTCGCGGCCGACGTATCCGCCCGCGGCCAGGGCGGTCAACGCCTCGACGGTTTCCTGCACGTGCAAGGTCTCGTCCACCCGCCCGTGCACCAATTGCAGTAGCTGCACGGCGAATTCGACGTCGCGCAGGCTGCCGTGCCCGAGTTTGAGTTCGCGTTCACGCAGGTCGGCGGGCACCAGATCCTCAACCCGCCGCCGCATCGCCTGGACATCGGCGACGAAATCAGGGCGCTGCGAGGCCGACCAGACCAGCGGCATCAGCGCGTCGCGGTACTGCCGGCCGAGCCCGAGATCACCGGTCGCCGGACGGTTCTTCAGCAGCGCCTGGAACTCCCAGGTGCGTGCCCAGCGCTTGTAGTAGGCGAGGTGCGAATCCAGCGTGCGGACCAGGGCACCGGCCTTGCCCTCCGGCCGCAACGCCGCGTCGACCTCGAAGAACGCTTGATTGGCCACGGTCATCAGCTCGGCCGCCAACCGTGTGGCGCAGGCGTCGGCGGGCTCGGCGACGAACACCACGTCGACATCGCTGACGTAGTTCAGCTCGTACGCACCGCATTTGCCCATCGCGATCACACCGAGACGCACCGGCACCGGCCCGTCTTTGCACACCCGTGCGACCGCGACCGCCAGCGCCGCGGTCAATGCGGCATCGGCCAGGTCGGTGAGTTGTCTGCCGACCACCCGATACGGCAGCACCGGCTCGTTCTCCACGGTGGCCGCCAGGTCGAGCGCGGCCAGCAGCATCAACTGGTCGCGGTACCGCTGACGCAGCAGCGCAACCGCCTCGGAACCCGGGATCCCGGCGCGAAACAGCATCGGCCCCGCATGGGGTCCCTGCTCGGGTTCGGCGTCGATGACCGACAGCAGGTCGGCGATCAACTCGTCACGATGCGGCAAATCCTTGCGGCGCAAGATCTCCCACACCGACGGCCGGGCCACCAGGTGATCGCCGAACGCGCTGGACGAGCCGACCAACGCGAACAGCCTGCCGCGCAACGACGTGTCCGTGCGAATCGCCGAATCGACCGCGTCCCAACCGTCTCCGATGCTCTCGCGCAGCCGCATGAGCGTGGACAGCGCGAGATCGGCGTCCGGTGCGCGCGACAGCGCCCACAGCACGGGAATACTCTCGATGTTGTCCCAGCCCAGCTCGCGCAGTGACGCGGCAGCGGACGGCTCGAGCAACCCGAGCCGACCGACACCTGGGACAGCGGAGCGGGCAGACGGTGGCCGGACCATGGTTCTCAAATTACATGGCCCGGACCGCGGGCACGCCGCCGAAGGACCTACCGCGGGCTACAACCCCAGGTATTCCTTGAGCTCGAACGGCGTCACCTGGCTGCGGTAGTCCGCCCACTCCCGGCGCTTGTTGCGCAAGAAGAAGTCGAACACGTGCTCGCCGAGCGTCTCGGCGACCAACTCGGAGCGCTCCATCGCGTGCAACGCCTCGTCCAGCGTGCCGGGCAGCTCACGGAAGCCCATCGCGCGCCGCTCGGCGGTGGTCAGCGACCACACGTCGTCCTCCGCCTCCGGCGGCAGGGTGTAGCCCTTCTCGACGCCCCGCAGACCGGCGGCGAGCAGCACGGCGAAGGCCAGGTAGGGATTGCACGCGGAATCGGGGCTGCGGATCTCGACGCGGCGCGAGGACGACTTGTTCGGCGTGTACATGGGCACCCGTACCAGAGCGGAGCGGTTGGACCGGCCCCAGGAGGCCGCCGTGGGCGCCTCGCCGCCGTGGATGAGGCGCTTGTAGGAGTTCACCCATTGGTTGGTGACCGCGCTGATCTCGGGGGCGTGCTCGAGAATGCCCGCGATGAACGCCCGCGCCGTCTCCGACAGGTTGATCGGGTCGTCCGGGTCGTGGAAGGCGTTCGTCTCGCCCTCGAACAGGCTCATATGCGTGTGCATCGCCGAGCCGGGATACTGGGCGAACGGCTTGGGCATGAACGTCGCGCGCACGCCCTCGTCGATGGCGACTTCCTTGATCAGGTAGCGGAAGGTCATCACGTTGTCGGCCATGGACAGCGCGTCGGCGTAGCGCAGGTCGATCTCCTGCTGCCCAGGGGCGCCCTCGTGGTGGCTGAACTCGACCGAGATGCCCATGGACTCCAGCGCATCGATGGCGTGGCGACGGAAGTTCGGCGCCGAATCGTGCACCGCCTGGTCGAAGAAGCCACCGGTGTCGGCCGGAATCGGCGGGGTGCCGTCGTGCGGACCGTTCTCCAGCAGGAAAAACTCGATCTCGGGGTGCACATAGCAGCTGAAACCGACATCGCCGGCCTTGTTCAACTGGCGGCGCAGCACGTGGCGCGGGTCGGCCCAGGATGGCGAGCCGTCGGGCATGGTGATGTCGCAGAACATGCGCGCGGAGTGCTGGTGTCCCTTGCTGGTGGCCCAGGGCAGCACCTGGAAGGTCGACGGATCCGGCCGGGCGACCATGTCGGCCTCCGACACGCGCGCGAAGCCCTCGATGGCCGAGCCGTCGAAGCCGATACCCTCCTCGAACGCGCCTTCCAGCTCTGCCGGAGCGATCGCCACGGACTTCAGATAGCCCAAGACGTCGGTGAACCAGAGACGTACGAAGCGGATGTCCCGCTCTTCGAGCGTCCGCAGCACGAATTCCTTCTGGCGATCCATGCCCGCGAGCGTAAGCATGCGGCGTTAAATCCGTGTTACATACACGCTTAAGATCCTGAGCAGGTTTTTTTCGGAAGACACCGCACCGCCGGATAGTCCGGTTTGTGAGCTTTCCCGGCGCGGACCGTCCAAGGGCCACCGGTCAGGAACCGGTCGAGCTCAGCAGGTGAGTCCCGGCGCGGGTTCGGTCACGTCGACCAGATAGTTGATCACCGCGTCGTCCACGCATTGCACGCCACCCGCCAGCGCCACCGTGTGCCGGTTTCCCCGGTAGGTGATGAGCGCGGCGCCCAATTGGTCGGCCAAATCGACACCGGCCCGGTACGGCGTCGCCGGGTCATCGGTGGTGGAGACCACCACCGTCTTCGGCAGGTCGGTCACCGAAATCCGATGCGGTTCGATCGTATTCGGTACGGGCCAGGCAGAGCACAGCTCCAACGGCGCCGCACCTGTGCCGCGGCCGTCATCCAGGAACGGCGCCGCTTTGCGATACTCGGCGTCCTGCCGTCCGGTCACGGCGCGGTCGGTGATGCGCGGATCGTCGACGCATCGAATGGCGTTGAACGCGTCGGTGGTGTTGCTGTAGCTGCCGTCGTCGCGGCGACCGTCATACAGGTCGGCCAGCAGCAGGAGCGTGTCACCGTGTCCGTCGCGCAGTTCGGACAACCCGACGGTCAGCGCCTTCCACAGCTCGTCGGTGTAGAGCGCTTGGCGCACGCCCGTGAGCGCGTCCTCGTAGTTCAGCCCGCGCGGGTCGGTGGTCGGCGCGGGCTTGTCCCACAGCGGGTTCACCAGCTGACGGAACCGCGGCACAGCCTGCGCCGGATCGGTGCCCAGCGGGCAATCCGCCTGCTGGGCGCATTTCACGGCGTAGGCGTCGAAAACCTTCTGAAAGCCCGCCGCCTGCCGCAACGACTCCTGTACCGGATCCTGCGAGGAATCGATGGCGCCATCGAGCACGAGGGCGCGCACATGGGTGGGGAATTTCTCCGCATACGCGGAGCCGATCTTGGTGCCGTAGGAATAACCGACATAGCTGAGCTTGGCGTCGCCCAATGCGGCACGTATGACATCGAGGTCCTGTACCACCTCGCGAGTACCCACGTGTGCGAGGAAGTCCTTGCCGGTCCGTTCGGAGCAGCGGTCGGCGTAGCGGCGGTTTTCCGCCTCGGCGTCGGCGATTCCCTCGGGTGAGTACTCCTGCTGCGGCTCCGCGCGCTCGGCGTCTTGCTCCTGCGCGGTTTGGCAGACGATCGACGGGGTCGAGGAGCCGACACCGCGCGGGTCGAAACCGACCCGGTCGAAGCGCTCGGCCAGCGGTGTCTTGTTACCCAGCGACGACATGCCGAGCCCCGACTCCCCCGGCCCGCCCGGATTCATCACCAGCGAACCGATGCGGCGACCGGTCGCGCGGACCCGGGACAGCGCGAGTTGCGCGGTCGGCCCGTCCGGTGCCGCGTAGTCCACCGGAACGGTGATCCGCGCGCATTCGGTGTTGGGTGGAAGGTGATCGTCCGGGCCCCCGAATCCGGTGCAGTCGCCCCACCGAACAGCCTGTCCGTAGAACTTTTCCAGTCCGGCGGGCGGTGTGGGCATCGGTTGCCCCGATTCGGTGCGGGTGACAGCGCACCCCCCGACCAGCACCGCGACCACAGCAAGCACCGCCACCACGAGCGCACCGCGCCCACTCCGCACCGTCGACATCCCTCGATATTGCCAGCAAACATCGACACCCCCGCGGGCAAACCCCGCTCGCTGTCGTGACCAGTCGCGCTGTGACCAATCGCACCGGTCGGCGGCCTCGATCCGCCCTGGCAGGTGGCACACTGGGGTTCGTCAAACAATCCCGGGGACCCGGACGGGCCCCGAGGCGACACAGACGAAAGGGACGATGATGTCCGTATCCGGTTCGGAAACCCCTGCCTACGGTGCGGCGCCCGCCGAGTCCGAGAAGCTCACACGCAAGATCCGGGTGCACCATCTGCAGCAGATGAAAGCCGATGGCGAGCGCTGGGCGATGCTCACCGCCTACGACTACTCCACGGCGCGCTTGTTCGAAGCGGCAGGCATTCCCGTGCTGCTGGTCGGCGACTCGGCGGCCAACGTCGTGTACGGCTACGACACCACCGTGCCGATCACCGTGGACGAGCTCATCCCACTGGTACGCGGTGTGGTCCGCGGCGCACCGCACGCGCTGGTGGTGGCCGACCTGCCGTTCGGCACCTACGAATCCTCGCCGCAGCAGGCGCTGGCCACGGCGACCCAGTTCCTGAAAGAGGGCGCGGCGCACGCGGTGAAGCTGGAAGGCGGTGAGCGCGTCGCCGAGCAGATCGCGGTGGTCACCGCGGCGGGTATCCCGGTGATGGCGCACATCGGCTTCACTCCGCAGAGCGTGAACAACTTGGGCGGTTTCCGCGTGCAGGGCCGCGGCGACGGCGCCGAGCAGCTGATCGCCGACGCGATCGCGGTTCAGGAGGCGGGCGCGTTCTCCGTGGTCCTGGAGATGGTGCCAGCCGAGCTGGCCGGACAGGTCACCCGGAAGCTGACCATCCCGACCATCGGCATCGGCGCGGGCGCCGACACCGACGCCCAGGTCCTGGTCTGGCAGGACATGGCCGGCTTCAGCATCGGCAAGACCGCGAAGTTCGTCAAGCGCTTCGGCCACATCGGGGACGAATTGCGCTCCGCGGCAGCCACTTACGCACACGAAGTGCGCCAAGGCACCTTCCCCGGACCCGAGCACAGCTTCTGACGCCCACAGTTCTTGATATACTGACGTATATCTGTATATCAAGAAAGGTATGGGGCCATGGCGCGAACCGTAATCGATGTAGACGATGCCACGCTGGCCCTTGCTCAGCAGCAGTTGGGCACTGGGACCAAACGTGACACGATCAATCGCGCATTGGCGATCGCGGCAGGTCTGAGCGCGGACGATCGTGCCCGCGGTTTGGCGTGGCTGCAGGCCAATGCCGAAGAAATCCTGGACTTCGATGTACTGGCGGATGGGGAACGGGCCGAGTGACCTACCTCGCCGACACCTCAGCCGTGTGGCGACTGCTTCGCGATCAGGCGGATAACCCGTGGCCACGCGAGGTGGCGCGGGGACTGGTCGCGATCTGCCCGCCGGTCGAATCCGAGCTCATGGTTTCCGTTAGGTCGGGCAAGGACTTCGAACCGTTCTTCGCGGTTCTCGGACGCACGTTCGGCTGGTACCCCGCGCCCGAAGATCCGTGGCGCCACGTACTGGCGGTGCAGCGTGACCTGATTCGAATCGGTCATCACCGTGGGCCGTCGCCGATGGACATCATCATTGCCGTCACCGCCCTCGAACACCGCCTGACGCTCATCCACGCGGACGCCGACTTCGACTCCATCGCCAAAGTGCGACCCGAGATCCCGATGATTCGCGTCGATCGATCGGCCTGAGTGGCACCGAGCGTCCCGCAACATAAGAGAACCTCGGCGCGATCGCGGGATCTCGCGCCGATGACCGGCGGCCAAGCGCTGGGAATAATGGCAGACTCGATGCCGACAATACCGACACGAGCAGAGGTACCGATGCCGTACAGCCGTTGGATTTCACGCAGCTCCCTGCTGATCGCGGGCGTTTTCGCCGCCGCGGCCCTGACCGCGTGCGGCACGGGGTCGAGCCCCGCCCCCACCGGCACCTCGACCTCGACCTCGACCTCGGCGTCGACTTCGGCCACCGCATCCGCGACGCCGGGCGCGACCGCCGGCCGCACTACGCCCCCCGCCGCCCCGGAGATCTCCGCCGCCGCCGCGACCCGGCTGTGCGACATGATCCGGCCGGAGCTGTCCAACTGGCGGGTGCAGGGACCGACGTTGGGCAAGATCGGGCTCAACGCACTCGTGCACGAGTGGGCACTGCGCAACGGCGGCATCAATGCCGCGGTGCTGGCCGACAAACCGATCATCGATCGCACCACCATCAAGAGCTGCCCCGATGTGCATCAGCAGGCCGTGGAGGCTCTGGAGATCCCGGATCTGGCCTCCGGGCTCGCATTCTGATCCCGGAGCGGTCGGCGATGCGCACTCTCTACCCCGAGATCGAACCGTACGCCTGCGGCATGCTGGCGGTCGGCGACGGCCAGTCGGTGTATTGGGAAGTCAGCGGTAATCCGGATGGCAAGCCGGTGGTGTTCCTGCACGGCGGTCCCGGCGGCGGCACCGCGCCGGCGCACCGGCGGTTCTTCGACCCGGCCGCGTACCGGATCGTGCTGTTCGACCAGCGCGGCTGCGGCCGCTCCACCCCGCACCTGGCCGACGGCGCCGGCCTGGAGCACAACACCACCTGGCACCTGATCGCCGACATGGAGGCGCTGCGCGAGCATCTCGACATCCAGCGGTGGCAGGTGTTCGGCGGGTCGTGGGGTTCCACGCTGGCGCTGGCCTACGCGCAGCGGTATCCCGACCGCGTGACCGAATTGGTGTTGCGCGGCATCTTCCTGTTGCGCCGCAAGGAAATCGACTGGTACTACAACGGCAGCGCCGGTTACGTCTACCCGGACGAGTGGGCGAAGTTCCTCGCGCCGGTGCCGCAGGACGAACGCGACCAGGATCTCGTCGAGGTCTATCACCGGCTGCTGCACTCGCCCGACGAGCAGCTCGCCCGCGCCGCCGCGATCGCCTGGTCCACCTGGGAGGGCGCGACCAGTTCGCTGCTGCCGCAACCGGATCGGGTCGCCGAAACGGCCGAGCCCCGGTTCGCACTGGCCTTCGCCAGGATCGAGAACCACTACTTCCGCCACGGCGGATTCCTGGACGAGGGCCAGCTGTTGCGCGACATCGGCGCCATCACGCACATTCCCGCCGTGATCGTGCAGGGCCGCCACGACATCGTCTGCCCGGCGGTGAGCGCGTGGCAGTTGCATCAGGCGTGGCCCGGCTCCGTCCTGCACATCGTCGACGACGCCGGGCACTCGGCGAACGAGCCCGGCATCACCCATCACCTGGTCGAAGCCACCGACCGGTTCGCGAAGGAAGGATGAGTACGGTGACCAAGGCCGAAGACGCCCTTATCGCCGCACTGCGCGACGACATCGACCGGCTACTGGCCGCAGAGCCCGAGGTCCGTTCCGACGCACCGGATTCCGTGCATCAGATGCGGGTGGCCACCCGGAGGTTGCGCAGCGTGCTGCGGTCCTATCGCAGGCTTTTCGCCAAGGGGCCGGGCGCCGCGATGGGCACCGAGCTCAAGTGGCTGGCCGGACTGCTGGGGGAAGCCCGCGACGCGGAAGTACGCGCCGACCGGTTCGCCACCCTCGTGGCCGACCATGCCGGGCGGACCTCGCCCGCCGACCTCGGCCCCGTCACCGCTCGGCTGGTAATCGCCGAGCGCGAGCGCTACCGCCTCGCCCACGACGAGATCCTCTCCGCCTTGGACGGCGAACGCTACCGCACGCTGCGTGACGAACTGTCCGCCTGGCGAACCGCTCCCCCGCTGCGGCACTCCCGCGTCGCGGCGGACGCAGCCGACGTCTTCGCCGCGGTGCTGCACGGCGACCTGGCCCGGGTGGAATCCCTCGTCCGCGCCGAGCCGACCGTCGCCGCCGGCGAACGCATCGAGCTGCTGCACGATATCCGCAAGAGCGCCAAGCGTTTACGGTACTCCTGCGAGGCGGCGGCGCCAGAAGTGAGCGACGCCGCCGATCTGGGCAGTCGCGCGAAGAAGTTGCAGACGGTGCTCGGCGATCACCGGGACGCGGTGGAATCCCACCGGGCGATCCTCGATCGAGCGGCCGAGGCCACCGCCGCGGGCGAACATACGGCCCTCTACGAGATCCTGGCCGACGCCGAGGACGCCGCGGCCGGTCGCGAACTGAGCCGCTATCCGGCCACCGCCGCGGCACTGTTCGGGTAGCTCACCGCTGGTCAGCCAGCGCGTGCCCAGCGGCGCGCAGCCCACCCGATCCAGCGGCCGGCGTTGCGAATTGAGCGCGCCCACCCGTTCGGGTCGACCATTGCGGCGGCTCGGCCGGGTAGCCGATTCGCCCGGGCGCGCCGCGCTCAGGGCCGCGTGGAACGCCTCATATTCACGCCGGATACGTGAAGCTCACGCGCCGCTGCCTCGGGTCCGCCGACAACAGGCGCACCCGCACCGCCGCCCCTTCCGGCGGCTCGCCCAGGCACGGCCCGAGCACTGGTGGATCGGCGATGAAGATCACGGCGGGGCGGCTGCCGTTGGCCTCGCGTACCACAATGGCGGCGAATTCGGTGCCGGTCCGCCGGGCCAGCAGCGTCGACTCGGTCAGATCGATGCAGGCACGCTCGATCTTGCTCGCGATGCCATCGCTGCGCCGCATGGTGTCGGCCGCGCGCACCAGCCCGTCCGGTACCCACCGCGGTATCGTCGTGCCCGCGCACCGGGCCAGGCAGATCTCGGTCGCGAACCGGTCCGACAGCCGCCGCAGCGGAGCGGTGACGTGCGCGTACGGCGCGCCGATACCACTGTGCCGCAAAGCCTCCGGCGTGGGCGGCAGCTCGGCGCCGCCGGCGACCACGGTGTAGGACGCGCCGCGCAGCAGTGTTGTCGCCTCGGACATCAGCACCAGCGCGGCAGGCGTGCTGGGGTCCAGCCGCGCCAGCATCCGCCCGACCGCCTCCTCGGCGGGCCAGGTCACCCCCAGGGCGTGCGCGGTCCGGCGCATGGAATCGATCGCGGATTCGGCCGGGGGCGGCATGGTGCGCAGCAGCGCGACCCGCTGCTCGGCGGGTGTGTTCCCGTCCAGCATGATCCGCGCCGCGCACATGCCGGTCAGCAGCGAGACCTGCTCGTTCCAGTCGTCGGCGGCGGTGCGCGGTTCGAGGGCCAATCGCCAGTGTCCGTCGGCGCGCCGGTCCTGGACGACGGTTTGCACCGGCAACCGCAACCCGATCGCGCCGCGCGCCAGTCCCGCCTCGATGCGCCGCGCGCCGAACTCCGGCAGGGCCGCGATCGAGGGATGCAGCCGCCCGGCCTCGGCGTCGGCCTGCACGCCGGAATAGTCGAGCCGGGCGCGGGAACGCACCAAGGCCCGCGCCACCGTGAAACGCTGCGGTTCGGCGTGCTCGTCCAGCTCGATGGTCCACAACGCGGCCGGGCGGGTTCGCTCGGGCAGCAGACTCGCGGCCCCTTCCGACAGACTCGGCGGGTGCAGCGGCACCGTGCCGTCGGGGAGATAGAACGTCTGCCCCCTGGCCCCGGACTCCTGGGCGAGCGCGCCGTCGGGGGCGATCACGGCACCGATGTCGGCGATGGCGTAGTGCAGGAGGAAGCCGCTGGGGGTACGCACGAGATGCAGGGCTTGGTCCAGATCCATGGCCCCGGGCGGGTCGATCGTCACGAACGGGATGTCCGTGCGATCGACCCGGCTGCCCGCGAACGCGTCGACCGCGTCGCGGGCCTCGGCGCTGGCCTCGGCGGGATACGCCGAGGCCAGGCCGAATTCGGAACGAACGGCGCCGAAATCTACCGGTGCCGAGACGATCCGCTGGTGGAGTTCCACGCTGTGGCGCCGGTCCTACTGCAGGGCCAGCATCGTGCCGTTCAGCTGATCGAACGGACCGTAGACGGTGAAGGTGACCCGGCCACCAGGCACCGCGGACGACACCTGTGCCGCGGCGTCCAGCGCCTCGCCGAAGGAGGCGGCGGACGGATGCGGCAGCCCGGCGACAGCCAGGCCGACATGATTCTGATGCACCCACACGGTGTCGGCGGGGCTCAGGTCGACCTGGATCCCACCCGGCAGCGGCGTCACCGCGACCGCATTGGCGGAACCGGCGCCCAGCACCGCGCAAACCGAGGCGGCGCCCGCGACCAATGCGCCGGCGACTATGGAGCGAATTACTCGCATGTGTGTTGAGACCTGCTTTCCCGCGATCGAAGTGTGAATGGCCCGGCGCTGCCCCGCACCGGGCCTTGCCAACGGCGACTACTTTATGACGTCGATCACGGCTACGGCCAGTGCCGCACGAATCGGGTCGGTGAAATCTCGCACAGCGACACGGCCGCGCCGAGCGCTGCTGACGGGACCCGCCAGACGGGCGTCGATATTCGCCCGCTTTCGGAAATATATCCTGTACGTCGACAATTGGGAGCTCCGCAGGTATGTCATCGATTCTGTTCGACCACCTCCTGCCGCTGCTCGGTCCTGAGCAGTCCGCCTACTGGGCTCGGGTCCTGCTGATCAACCCGCCCTGACCGCGCGCTTGTTCTCTCCCACTCGTTGCCTCCCGTTAACCTGACTGGGGGCGGCAGTGGATCATGGGCCGCTACCATCCCGCGCGTGAAAAGAACTACCGCCGCGCTCGCGGCCAGCGTCACCCTCCTCGCCCTGCTCCTCACCGGTTGCGGGGACGACAAGTCCAGCAGCGCCACCTCGTCCACCACCACGGCCGCCGCCCCGGTCGACACGGTGAAGGCGGGCGCATTCGTCGTCAGCTTCCGCGGCGCGTTCCCGAAACTCGCCGAAGGCAAGGACGACGCGAAGATCGCGAGCATCCTGTCCGAGACCTGCGCGGACACCAAGGCGGGCAAGTCCGAGGACGACGTGGTCAAGAGCATCACCAAGCGGGCGGGCGGCAACGTCCAGCCCACCGCGGAGGAAGCCAAGGCCATCTATCAGATGGCCAAGTTGCTGTGCTGATGTTGCTGCGCTGATCCTGCTGCGCTGAGGACGCACACTCGTCGAAGTCGGCGGCGGTAGCCGCGCCCGCTACCCGGCGGCGATGCGCTGGCCGGATCACGAGATCCGGTATGCCGCCGACGACGGGAACATCTCGCGAACGCGAACTCGGCGAGGGCGCTGATTGCTTGCGGCGGACGAGTTGGTCTGTAAGCCGGATCCTGTCCCCGGTTCGCACCGGGGGGCGGCCATCCATCTGGGCACTCCGTTGCCGGGTACCTCGAGCGGTCCACCCGCAGGCTCGGGCGAGCAGCCCTCGAACGCCTCCGCAGCCGCACCGCGAACGGTGCGGCCTTCGACCTTGCTCCGGGCGGGGTTTACCGAGCCGCCCCGGTCACCCGGGGCGCTGGTGCGCTCTTACCGCACCGTTTCACCCTCACCGCACGGCCTCGACGGCCGTGGGCGGTCTGTTTTCTGTGGCACTTTCCCGCGGGTCACCCCGGGTTGCCGTTAGCAACCGCCCTGCTCTGTGGAGTCCGGACTTTCCTCGGCGCCGGGCGGCAGCACAACCGTGCCCGTTCCCTGCGCCGCGGCCGCCCGACCAACTCGTCCGCGACAACAGGATACTAGGTACGGTTAGTGGCCATGGAACGTGTCGAGGTCGGCTTCTCTTCCGGAAGTGAGCAGTGCGCGGCGTGGCTCTATCGCCCGGACGGCGCACCCAAACCCCGCCCGCTGGTGGTGCTGGGGCACGGCCTCGGGGCCAATCGAGAAATGGGATTGGACC
This sequence comes from Nocardia glycosmidis, assembly GCF_052545115.1. NCBI lineage: Bacteria > Bacillati > Actinomycetota > Actinomycetes > Mycobacteriales > Nocardiaceae > Nocardia > Nocardia glycosmidis. The sequence continues at coordinate 71,134 of NZ_JBQWRH010000012.1, forward strand.
GGTACGCGCGGCGTTTCGCGGCCGCGGGCATCGCGGCCCTGGTGTTCGACTATCGGCATTTCGGCGCCAGTCAGGGCACGCCGCGCCAACTGCTGAGCATCGCGCGCCAGCGTGCGGACTGGCATGCCGCCATCGCGTACGCACGCACCCTGCGCGGCATCGATGCCACCCGAATCGCCTTGTGGGGCACCTCATTCGGCGGCGGGCACGTCCTCTCGGTGGCGCCGGACGACGCCTACATCGCGGCCGTGGTCGCGCAGGTGCCGTTCACCAGCGGCTTCGCCGCGGCACTGGCGAAGGGACCGATCAGTGTGACCAAGGTCGCCACCATCGCGGCCACCGATCTGCTGCTGGGGACCATCCGGCGCAATCCCGTCCGCATCCGGCTGTCCGGAGGCAAGCACGCCGCTGCGCTGATGAGCGCGCCCGATGTACCCGAGGGTTACCGCAGGCTGACCGACGAGAGCGAGACCTACGAGCCGAAGGTAGCTGCGCGCGTGGCGCTGTCGGCGCTGTTCGACGCGCCGGGCCGACGCGCGAAGGCGCTGAAGATGCCGGTGCTGTACGCACTGTGCGACGACGACTCCATCGCTCCGGTCGCATCGGCGCTGCGTGCCGCCGAACGCACCAAACATGCGGTCGTAAAGCGCTATCCCGCCCGACATTTCGACATCTACTTCGATGAAGTCTTCGAAAAGGCGGTGTCCGACCAGACCGAATTCCTGGTATCGGTGCTGCGGCCCTGAACGGATCGCCTCCGCAGGCGGGCACGGATCCTGTCGGTGGGCGCCGCTACAGTCCGGTGCCATGAATTCCGCTGCCGTCGCAGAAATCGTGCAAGGGATCGCGCCGCTCGACGGGCTCGAGCAGGAGCACATCGATACGACGCTGGCCTGGCTCGCGTCGACCGAGGACGTATTCCGGCGCGTCAAACCGGCGACGCCGCCGCGGCACCTGGTCGCCTACGTCGTGCTGGTCGATCCGCAGGCGCGCGTGGTGCTCCTCGGCAGGCATCGCCTCGCCGGGCTGTGGCTGCCGGCCGGAGGGCACGTCGATCCGGGTGAGCATCCGCACGATACCGCGCGGCGCGAGGCGGCCGAAGAACTGGCGATCGAGGCGCGGTTCGACGTCGTCGGCACCGCTCCGCTGTTCCTCACCGTCACCACCACTGTCGGCACCGGCGCCGGCCACGAGGACGTGAGCCTTTGGTATGTCGTCCGTGGCGACCGCGCGCACCACTACACCCTCGACCCGCGCGAGTTCGACGGGGAACGGTGGTGGGATATCGACAGATTCGCCCACCCCGACTCCGACCCCCATTTCGGCCGCTTCCTCACGAAACTCGACATCGCCCTGCAAGTGGCCGCCGATTGAGGCCGAGGTCAGGAGTCGATCGCCGGTGACCTACGAACGATCGGACCAACCGGACCCGGATGGACGCCACTCCATCTCGAATTCCCTGCGCGGGTCGCCGAGCGCCATGGGCCCGCTCACGCCTGTCCGGACGAAGCCGTTACGCAGGTACAGCCCCTCGGCATAGGTATTGCGGCCGCAACGCGGGGGTGGCGGCCGTGGCGAATTCGCGTGTTGCTCAGGCGTCCAGCATGGATTCGTCCCACTCCCGGTCCAGGTCTGGATCGGCGGCGGTCAGCACCTCGTCCAGGCGTAGCCCCACCTCGCCGATGTTCGGTTCGGTCATCATGTTCAGGTGATCGCCGGGCACCGTGATCAGCGTGAACCGGCGGGCCGCGTACTGCTTCCAGCCGTTGTCCGCGCTGTCGAACATGGTGCCGATGGTCTGGTGTGCCAGGTCGATGCCCGGCGGCAGTCCCTCGGTGGCCCGCAACAGCGTGATATCCCGCTCGTAGGGCTCGAGCTCGTAGTCCAGCATCGCCGCGTAGTTGGCGTAGAACACCTCGTAGAGCCGCCGGATCGCCTGCGGCGAGCTAGCGGCCGGCAGGATCTCCGATCGCACCGCCTCGGCGAGCATCGCCGCGAACAGCTCCTCGGAGCCGTGCACGTCGGGCTCGAAATCGACCAGAGCGGATTGGCTTCCGCGCGCATACCACAGCAGCTCGAGGAAGAACCACCGGATCAGTTTCTCCTCGGGGATCGGCGTGCGCGCCTGCGCGCGCAGCGCCATGGTGTCCAGCAGCGTCACGCTGGCAGCTTCGGGTTCGGGGAGCCGGCGTGCCATCTCCAGGGCCACATAGCCGCCGAACGACCAGCCCGCCAGGTGATACGGACCGTTCGGATGCACGCGGCGTATCGCTTCCAGATACGACTCGGTCATCGCGGCTATCGACTTCTCCGGCGTGCTGCCCGGGTCCGCGCCCGCCGCCTGCAGTCCGTACACCGGGCGATCCGGATCCAGATACCGCACCAGGGTCAAGTAGCACAGCACATTTCCGCCGATCGGATGCACCAGGAACAGCGGCGGCTTGGTGCCACCCGCATTGAGCGGCACCAGCGGGTCGAAGGTGCGGCGGGCATCGCCGCCCGCTCGCACCAGGGTGGCCAGCCCGGCCGCGGTGGGCGCGCTGATGAACGCGTCCAGCGGCACTTCGACGCCCCAGCGCCGCGACAGCGCCATCACCACGCGCATCGCCCCGATCGATGTCCCGCCCGCGGCGAAGAAATCGTCGTCCACCCCGATCGCGCGCAGACCAGCGTATTCGGCGAGCAACTGCACCGCGGACCGTTCGTACTCGTCGGTCGGTTCGCGCTGCGCCGCAACCGAATCCGCGACTCGCTCACCATGAGCGCGCAAGGCCGCGTCGTCGCGTTTGCCGCTGGGCGTGCGGGGCAGCTCATCGAGCCAGACGAATCGTGCCGGCACCATGTGCGCGGGCAGCGCGGCGCGCAAGTCGTGCCGCAGCGCGGCCAGGTCGGTCTGTTCCGCCGAGCCGACCAGGAACGCGATCAGCGACCCGTCGATACCGCCGAAGCCGCGGGCCACCACGGCCGCTTCGGTGATGCCGGGAAACTTCTCCACCAGGCTCAGGATGCACAATTCCACTTCGGCCGGCTCGACCCGGAAGCCCCGGATCTTCACCTGGCTGTCGCTGCGGCCCAGGCAAACGATATCGCCGGAGAACAGCCGGACGCCCAGATCGCCGGTGCGGTAGCGGATTGCGCCCGCATGGGTGGCCACGAACCGCGCAGCGGTGAGCGCGGGCCTGCCCTCGTAACCGCGCGCGAGGGAGGGTCCGCCGAGGTAGATCTCGCCGATCACGCCGTCCGGCACCGGACGCAACGCGCCGTCGAGCAACTCCACGATGCCGCCGTCAATGGCTCGGCCGATAGGCGGCAGCGCGGGAAACTCGTCCGCCCGTCCGCGCAGGGTGAATGCGGTAGCGACATGGGATTCCGTGGGACCGTACTGGTTTTCCAGCACCAAACCCGGCACCACCTTGCACAGCGCGCGGATCTCGTCGGTGATGCGCAGCTGCTCACCCGAGGAGATCAGTACTTTGAGCTCGGTGGGGAACACCCGCCGCGCCACGACCGCCTCGGCGAATGCCTGCAACGCGACATACGGCAGGAACAGTCGTTCGATGCCTTCGTCCACCACGGTGCTGAGTAACTGCTCGACATTCGACCGCAGGTCGGCCGAACTCACCCGCAGGGTCGATCCGGCCGCCAGCGTGGTGAAGATCTCTTGAAACGACACGTCGAAGCTCAACGGCGCCAATTGCAGCGTGCTGCGCAGGCCGGTGCCGGTCGCCGCGCGGATCTGCCAATCCACCAGCGCGGTCAAACCACGACGCGGCATCGCGACGCCCTTGGGCTCGCCGGTCGACCCGGAGGTGAACAGCACGTAGGCCACCGCGTCCGGCGAAACATGGTCGGGTAGCGCGACATCCGCGTCATCCGTCGAATCGTCGAAGAGCGAAGTGGTGTCGAGGATCAAAGCCGCGTCGTCGACGATGTCGCGATAGTCGGCGTCGGCGACCACACGGTGCGGGCGGGCGCGCTCGATCATCAGGTTCAGTCGTGCCCGGGGGTAGCTGACGTCCAAGGGAACGCACGCGGCACCGATTCTGGTCAGCGCCAGCACGAGCAGCACGAGTCCCGGGCGGCGTCCCATCAGGATGCCGATCCGATCGCCCGGCGCGACCCCGAGCCCGACCAGGCGACGCGCCAGCAGATCGGATCGTTCGATCAGTTCGTCGTAGGTGACCGACTCGTCGTCGCCCGCCACGGCGATGCCCGCCGGGTTGAGCGCGGCGGCCTCGGCCACCAGCGTGCTCACATCGCGGGCGGCCGCCGGGCCGACGCCGCCGTCGATCTGCCCGTCGGCGTCGGCCACGATCTCGGCGAGCATGCGTAACTGCGTGAGCGCCACGGTCTCGCACTGCTCGGCGGTCAGCGTCTGATCGCCATTGACCCGCAGCCACATCCGGCCATCGCGCGGATCGGTCGCCGCGGTCACCAGCAGCTGGAAGTTGGTCTCCTCGCGTACTTCGAAGTCCAGCAGCCGCACGCCGTCCAACCTCAGCATCGGCTGGAAGACGTGGTAGTTGACATAGTTGAACGCCGTCTCGAACACCGGCCCGCCGTCGGCGAGGATCGACCGCAGCGGGTAGCGGCGGTGGGGGTAGGCGGCACGCTCCCAGCGCGCGATCTGCTCCACCGCCGCGCGCCATGTGGTCGCGGTGCCGTCCAGCCGTACGGGCAGAGTATTGAGGAACAGCCCGGCCACCTGCTCAGCGCCCGCGCGGTCCGGCCGACCGTGGGTGACCACACCGGTGGTGACGTCCGTGCGCCCGGTCAGCACCCGCAGCGCCAGGCAATGCGCGGCCAGGTAGACCGACTTCTCCGGAAGCTGGTGGCGGGTGGCGAAAGCCGTAACCCGCTGGGCCAAGCGTCGCGGCACGAGCGCTTTCGCTTGCGGGACCTCGGCGACCACCGGCCGGTGCGCGCCGAGCGCGGTGAGCGCGGTCGGTTCCGCTCCGGCGAGCGCGGTCAGCCAGTACTCGCGAGCCGCGGTGTCGTGCGTGCTGCGCTGTTCGAGCTGCGCGTACTCGGCCAGCACGGTCGCGGAGTTCGGGGTGGGTTCGATCCGGGTGTGTGTCACGCCGAGGTGGCTCAGATAGTCCAGCAGCAGTTCCAGTACCGACGTAGCGACACTCCAGCCGTCCAGGATGGCGTGGTGGAAGCTCAGGACCAGGTCCACGGTGCCCACCGCGTCCGGAGAGCCCGGGCGGACGAACACCCGGATGGCGAACAGCGCGGCGACCGAGATGTCGTACTGGGCGTGCGTACGGTCCTGGAGATAGCACTCGATCAGTTCCGCGCCGTCCCATTCGTCGGTATCGCCGAGATCGACGACGTCCAGCTGGTAGAGCGGTTCGGCGTGCACGATCTGCAGCGGAATCGAGTACTTGCTCAGTTCGAACGACGACCGCAGCGTCGGCTGGCGTCGCACCAGCCGGGCCACGGCGGCGCGGAATTCCGGCTCATCCCAAGGTATTTCGAGCCGGTACCGGAACACGTCCTGGTAGGTGACGGAGTCGGCGCGCTCGATGCTGTGGTAGAGCATGCCCAGTTGCAGCGCCGTGGCCGGGAACGCGTCTTCCACTTGGTGCAGCGCGGCGCGGTCGATCAGCGGCACCGTCTCCAGCGCCGCCACGACGCGTTCGCGCTCGCCGCCCCGGCCGTCGCGCACGACGCGCGCCAGTTCGGCGATGGTCGGTGCCTGATAGAAGACGTCCACATCGAAGGCGAGGCCGGCACGCTCGGCGGCCGTACGCACGGCCAGCGCGAGAATGGAATCGCCGCCGTGGGTGAAGAAGTTGTCGTAGATGCCGATCGACTCGACACCCAGCACAGCGCTCCAGACTCGCACCAGCCGCGCCTCGATGTCGCTGCGCGGTTCACCACTGGCGACCTGCTGCCCGCCGTCTCCGCGGACGAGCTGTTCGGCGAGCGCGCGCCGGTCGAGTTTGCCGTTGCGGGTCAGCGGGATGCGGTCGACCCGGATCAGCCGGGTGGGCACCATGTAGCGCGGCAGCCTGGCCGCGATCTGCTCGGCGATCTCCTCGCCGGTCACCTCGGTTCCGACGAAATAGCCCACCAGCTGTACGCCGTGCGCCTCGGACCGTTCGTCCACCACCGCCGCCGCGCGCACCCCGGGGCAACCGAGCATGGCGTTGTGCACCTCGCCGAGCGTGATCCGGTTGCCGCGGATCTTCACCTGGTCGTCGAAGCGGCCCAGATATTCCAGGTTGCCGTCGGGCAACCAGCGCGCGAGGTCGCCGGTGCGGTAGCGCCGTCGGCCGGGCACCGCGCGATCGTCGACAAAGGCTGCCGCGGTCAGCTCGGGCCTGCCGTAGTATCCGCGGGCCACGCCGACACCCGCGATGTTCAACTCGCCCGGTACCCCGACCGGCACGCGGCGGCCGGTTTCATCCAGCACGAGCAGGTCGATGTTGTCGATCGGGCGACCGATCGGCACCAGGTCGAGCGCACCGTCGCGGGGGCAGTCGAAATAGGAGACGTCGACCGTGGCCTCGGTCGGACCGTAGAGGTTCACCAGTTCCGGCGCCGTCGCTCCGGCGGCGGTGAAGGCCGCGTGGAATCGGCGTACCAGTGCCGGAGGCAGTGCCTCGCCGCTGCAGAACACCCGGCGCAGGCTGCCGATTCGCGCGACTGTCGCGGTATCGGTGGCCAACTCGTCGACGAAGGCAGCCAGCATGGACGGCACGAAGTGCAGCACGGTCACCGTGTGCGCGGCGATCGCGTCGACGATGCGGCGCGGATCGCGCTCCCCGCCCGGCTCCAGCAACGCCAACCTGGCGCCCGTGATCGCCCACCAGAACAGCTCCCACACCGAGACGTCGAAGGTGACCGGCGTCTTCTGCAGGATCACGTCGTCGGCGTGCAACGGGTAGCGCCGCTGCATCCAGGTCAGCCGGTTCACTACCGACCGATGCTCGATCATGACGCCTTTGGGCACGCCGGTGGAACCGGAGGTGTAGATGAGATAGCTCAGATCCGCCGGGTGCGAGACGTTTTCGATGCCGTGAGCGGGCTCGAGGTCGGCCACCGTGATTCGGGTGACGCCCAGCTTGTCGAACACCGGTTGGTGCTGCGTCCCGGCCACCACGAAGCGCGCCCCACAGTCGGCGAGCACGGTTTCGATGCGCGTGGCCGGAAAGTCCGGGTCCAACGGCACATACGCGCAACCCGCGCGCAGCGTGCCGAAAATCGCGATGAGCAGCTCCGTCGAGCGCGTCAGCACCACCGGGACGCATTCGTTGCCGGAGACGCCCAGCGCGTGCAGCTGGGCGGCGAATGCGTCGGCCAGGGCGGACAGTTCGCGGTAGCTCAGCGTCTGCTCCCCCGAGTCCGCGGCCGGCTCGATCGCCACCCGGTTCGGGTGCCCGGCGGCCGTCTCGGCGAACAAGCGGTCGATCGTGGTGTACGGGAACTGTTCGCGCGGACCGGCTTCGAAAGCGGCGATGGCGGCGAGCTCTCGGGCGGGCATCAGCGGTAGCGCCGAGATCGGGGTATCCGGCAGATCCAGCGCCGCCACCAAGAGCGCGCTGATACTGCGCACGACCGATTCGAACGGAAAGTTTTCGTCGAAGACGTCTCGGTCGTAGTAGAGCTGCAAATTCAGCGAGCCGTCGCGCGCGTGCTCGACGGCGAGGATGTTCAGCGCCTCGAGTACCGTGCCCGGATTGGCGATATCGATGGTGCCGAGAATCTTGTCGAGGTGATCCGACGACGGCATCTTGATGTAGGAATACGCCACGTCGAACAGCGGCGGCGCCGTAGGGTCGCTGCTGAGCGCGCGAGCCAGGTCACCGTACGGAAAGCGCTCGTAGCGTTTGAGTTCCCGGATCTGTGCGGTCACCTCGGCCGCGACCGCCGACAGTGGCGCGGACGGATCGACCCGGATGCGCAGCGGCACCACATTCGTCCGGTGTCCGGCGGTGCGGAAAGTTTCGGCGCTGTGCCGATTCAGCATCGGGACCCCGATCACCACTTCCGCGCAGCGATGGACGGAGGTCAGGTAGGCGGCCAGCGCCGAGACGCTGAACGCGAAGACGGAGAAGCCGGTCCCGCGAATCCGGTCCAGGAATGCGGGTTCCACCACCACGCGCCGGCGTCCGCGATCCACGTTCGGGGTGCTCGCCCGGCCCGGGAAGAGCGCCGGAACCACGCCTTCGAACCGGCGCACGAGCGCGTCGCGGTCGGCGACCCACTGCGGAGACGACAGATATTCCTCGTCCTCGGCCGCGATCTTGCGGTAGGTGGCTACGCCGCGGTCGGTGTGGTCGGTGACCGGCTCCGGTTCGGCGAGCAGTTCGAGCGGCAGATCCGAGCGGCTGTAGTTGTCCACGAGGGCGGCCCACAGCGCGTTGACACCCCACCCGTCGATCATCGCGTGGTGCATCGCCACGTACAGGTAGAAGTGGTCGGGTCGGTCGACCAGCGCGGCGATCCGGAACGGCTGACCCGGCGGGGAGGGCGTCAGGTTGGCCCGGTTCACCCATTCCCGGCGCGCCGCGGCCGGGTCCGATGCCCAGCTCAGGTCGATCAGCTCGACGTCGGGCAGTTCGTCGGAAATCCATTGCCAGAAGCGTCCTTCGGAGAACTCGAAACGCAGCCGCAACGCGTCGTCACCGAGCAGTGCCCGACGAACCACCGCTCGCAACCGGGCCATATCGAAGGGTTCGTTTATGAACGTGCAATAGGCGTTCCTGGTGACCGGCGCGGGCGCGTACCGGAAGGCCACGGACAACACATCTCGTTGATACGCGCTGACCGGCCACGCCTCGGGCCTATCGGGAGTGGCACTCGGTTCGGATGTCACAGTAACTCCTATCCGACACCCGCGGCACCGGCTGTGCGCGGATCTAACCAAGCCCACCCTGATCTGTGACACGCAAAGCTGCTACCGCAGTTATCCGGTTATCGATATCGCGAATCACGGCATCGACTTTGTCGATGCCGGGATTCCGCTGTTGTCTTGTGGTGTAGGGGGTCAGCAGGCCGACAGCAGTGCGCGCACACTCTCATCGGCGAGACGTTCGGCTCGATCCCTCGACACTGCGGGTTCGACGTAGCCGACGTTCAGGGACAACTCGTTGTGGGTCGCATTGGCCGTGGCCATGATGAAACCGCTCACCGACATGCCGGAGACGAATTGCGCGCCTTCCAACTGCCAGGCGCCGATCTTGTCCGGGAACCGATAGCTGCCCAGGTAGGTCATACAGAGATGACCGGGACCGCGGGTATCCATCAGTTTGACGGTCGACGCGCTGGCGGCCACCGACTTCGGCGCGGCCACCTTCAGCAGGTTGAGGGCGGAGAGATGATCGCGCCGATCCATCCGCGCGCCGTATTCGCGCTCGATCTCCGTGGCGATCTCCCACAGCGCGGCCCACGGGGCATACTTCGCCGGCGTGGCGATCATGCCCTGATAGGTGCCGACCTCGGTGTCGGCGACGGCGCCGTCGAGGTGGTCACGGAAGTTGACCGAACTGCCCACGGTGTACCAGGTCGCCTTGTCGGTGCCGGCCTCCCTGGCCGCCGCCATCAGCAGCGCCGCGGACAGGGCGGCCTGCAGACCGACGCCGTGGCGGGCGCAGCCCGCGGTGAGCGCCTCGAGCTGGTCGGTGCCGAGGCTGCGATGCACCACCCGGCTGCGCCGCTCGGCGGGCGGGGCCAGCGAGGTGGGCTCCAGTCTGCGCGGCCTGCGCAGCTGCGACTTCTGGTCGCGCAGCAGCGAACCCGCGGTGCGCACAGCGCCGCCGCCACCCTGGAAGCGCGGTGGGAAGAGATCTTCCGGACCTGGGCGAACCGGGGCGGGCGGGAACTCGCCCGCTTCCCCGGCGGCCGCGTACAGCACCTGCTTCGCCACCGACAACGCGCTCTCGCCATCCGCGATGGCGTAGTGCAGCGTGACGATCAGCTCATTGGTGCCGTCGGTCTCCTTGATCAACACCGCCCGGGCCAGCGGCCCGGTGCGCCAGTCGAAGGGCTCGCGCAGCTCGACCTCATCGACCTCGGTCAACCACGTTGTGCTGTCCTCGGATTCGATCACGCGCAGCGGGATCTGCGCCTGCACCGGAACGAAACGTGGTGCACTGCCATCGGATTCGGCGGCCACGGCGACCCGCAACAGCGGATGCCTGCGCTGCACTTCGTCCAGACCGGCCCGGATCTGTTCGACCTCGACCGGACCGCGGATCCGTACGCGGGACAGGATGTGCAGCGGCGCAAGCTGATCGGCGATCCAGTGCCAGCGTTCGACCGGCGACAGTGGGCGCGGCAGCGCGGCGGTCGGCCCCTCCAGCGGCGGGAACGACATCGGCTTGGCGAGCTCGCGCAGGAAGAATTCGGTGGGCGCGTGCCGGAAGTAGGTGTCGCGCACCCGTACCAAACGTGGGTCGGTGGCCTGTTCGACCTTGGCGAGCGACGCCGAACCGTTGACGAACATGGCGGTGCGATCGGCTCGCAGCTGTTCGTAACGGCGCAGGCCCGCAACCGGATCCAGGGCCGTGCGCAGCGTGTCGGCCAGCACCACCGCATCTTCGATCGCGGCGTTGGCGCCCTGGCCGAGGCTGGGCAGCATCGGGTGCGCCGCGTCACCGAGCAGCGTCACCCGCCCGCGGCCCCACCCCGCCAGCGGCGGCCGGTCCTGGGCGGGCACGGCGAGGATCGCGGACTCGTCGGTCAGCTCGATGCAGGCGCGCACCTCCGGCGCCCAGTCGGCGTACAGGCGCAGCAGATCTTCCTTGCCGCCCTGCCAGTTCGCGGCCTCGTCGGCGGGCAAAGTCCGGGTGCCCCACCAGTACACCCGGCCGTGACCGATGTCGTGGATGCCGAAACGCATTCCGGTGCCCCAGAAGTGCGCCGACAGACCGCGCGTGACATTGCGATGCTCGAACGGAATGCAGGCCAGCCAGCACACGAAGTTGCCCGGGCGCGGTTCGGCCCGACCGTGCAGTTGGGCGCGCACGATGGAGTGGATACCGTCGGCGCCGACGAGGAGATCGCCCTCGGCGACGCGGCCGTCGGCGAATTCCACCCGCACGTGCTCCCCGTCATCGACGAACCGAGTGGCCTGCGCGGCAACGAAAGTCGGCGTATCGCCGATCGCGTGCAGCAGTACGTCGTGCAGATCGGTGCGGTGCAACGCCACAGCGGGCGCGCCGAGCTGGGCATCGAGCCGGTGCACCGGAAGCACCCGGATCACGGTGCCGTCCGGGTCGCAGAAGCGGAAGGTCTCCACCCGGCCACCGCGTTCGAGCAGCTGCTCATCGATGCCGAGGCCGAGGGTGCGCAACGCGTTGATGCCGTTGGCCTGCACCGAAAGACCGAAACCTTGCCCACGCAGCTCGGGGCCCGCTTCGTACAGCTCGACGGCGAAACCCGCCTGCCGCAGCGCGGCCGCGGTGGTGAGTCCTCCGATCCCCGCCCCCAGAACGACAACCTTGATCGGACTGCTCATCGAACCTGCACTCTCTCGAACTACCCGACAGCACAGACGCTGCCCGCGAACCACCGTCCCCCTGGGTTATCCCGATCGAGGACACTGCGTCGGCTTCGACCGGACAGGGGAGGGTAGGACGCCTGTGCCTGACCGTCCGGAAGCCTACCGCTACTCGGCACGCTGGGCCGAGTCGAAGTGAGATTCACCGCATCCGGCGAATGTGAAACGCAAACATGTTGCAATGAGGCATAATTCGTCCTTCGCGCATCGCATTCGCCCTCGTCGCCGGGTCCGCGGCGAGCTCACAGATAGGACGTGTCGTTCACCAGGCGCACAGATGCTCCGCCATCGGGATAGAACTCCGCTATGGATAGCGACGCCAGATCCAGATGTAACCGGTACAGCAGCGACGGCCCGCAGTCGAGCGCCAGTTGCAGCAGCGTCTTGATCGGGGTCACGTGACTGACCACAACCACATTCGCGCCGGGATACCGTTCGATCAGATCGCGACGGGCCGCGTCCACGCGGTCCCGGACCTGATCGAAGCTTTCCCCGCCGGGGGCGGGGGTGGTCGTGTCACCGATCCAGCGGGCGTGCAGATCGGGGTCGCGCCGCGCCGCCTCGGCGAAGGTCAGGCCCTCCCACGCGCCGAAATCGGTCTCGATCAGACCGTCGTGTATCTCGACCTGCACATCGAGCGCGGTCGCCGCGGCCTCCGCCGTCTCCTTGGCCCGACCGAGCGGGGAGCAGACCACAGCGGCGATATCACCTTTGACGGCAAGCATTTTCGCGGCCCGTGCCGCCTGCTCCCGGCCCAGCGTGGTGAGCGGGGGATTGCCGCGACCGGAGTAGCGGCGCTCCACCGACAGCTCGGTCTGGCCGTGACGCAACAGCAACAGCCGGGTGGGCCGGCCGATAGCACGGGTCCAGCCGGGAGCCTGCGGCGCTGATTCGGGCCGCTGGGCGGCCGGCCCGACTTCATCGATCCCACTCGATCGATCGTGCTCGGCGACCACGAGTGCCGGATCGGCGGCCTCGGTCGACCGCGCGGACTCGGATGTCGCCCGTGCCGCGCCGACCAGGGTGCCGTCATCCATGGCCTCGTTCGCCAGCCGATCGGCGTGCGCGTTCTGAGCACGGGGGATCCAGGTGAAGCGCACCCGCCCGAACCCGGCAGCCAGCCTGCGCGCCCGGTCGGCGAGCGGAATCATGGACGCGTGCTTGACTTTCCAGCGGCCGCTCATCTGCTCGATGACCAGCTTGGAATCCATCCGCACGTCGACCGATTCGGCGCCGAGCTCCGCCGCCGCCTCCAATCCAGCGATCAGGCCGCGGTATTCGGCGACGTTGTTGGTGGCGGTGCCGAGGAACTCCCGGCGCTCGGCGAGCAACCGGATGTGGTCGGCGTCGTAGACCACCGCGCCATAGCCGGCCGGACCTGGATTGCCGCGCGAGCCACCGTCGGCCTCGACGATCACCTCAGGAACGATCCCCTCCGGGACGATCACCTCGGGAGAGCTCATCGCCGCACTCGTTCGACGCCCGGCCGGCGTGCGCTCACAGTCCCGATTCCTTCGTCCGGACCAGAATGGCCCCGCACTCCGGGCAGCGCACGACCACATCAGGGGCGGTCTTGGCGATCCGCGCGATCTCGCCGCGGTCGAGTTCGATGCGGCACGCGCCGCAGCGGCGGGCCTGCAACAGCGCGGCGCCCACACCGTGCTGCGCGCGCTGGCGGTCGTAGATCGCGAGCACGTCGTCGGGCAACTTCGCGACCACCCCGTCGCGATCGGTGTCGCAGCGGGCCTGCGCCACATCCAGATCCGCGAGCGCCTCGTCACGTTGCCGCAGCGCGGCAGCCAGATCTTCCTCGGACTTGCTCAGCCGGGCCCCCGCGTGGTCGTGGTCGGCAGCGGATGCCTCGCGCCGCTCCATCACCTCGAGCAGTTCGTCCTCCAGCACCGAGCGGCGGCGCTCCAGACTGCCCAGTTCGTGCTGGATCTCCGAAAGCTGTTTGGCGTTCACCGTTCCCGCGGTGAGCATTCCTTGGTCGCGGTCCTCGCGCTTGCGCACCGATTCGATCTCGCCCTCCAGCTTTCGGATATCGCGGTCGAGGTCGTCCAGCACGATCTCCACGGCGACTGCGGCGTCGGAGTGGGTGTTGCGCTCGGCCTCCAGCCGAACGACCTCCTGCTGCTCGGGCAGCACGGTGCGGCGGTGCGCGATCCGGGTCAGCTCGGCATCGATGGCGGCGAGCCGGAGCAGCCCGGCTTGGATCGTGGGTTCGACATTCAACGCGGACAAACTCCTGGATGGGTGGGCGGGACTGGCGTTCAACCGTACCGCGCCGTACCGGCGCCCACGCGTAATGGGCGTCGGCCGGACGAAGTCCGTCCCGCCCGCACACCGCACGGGCAGCCGCATACCGAGGCGCAGCGGGTCGAGGTTCGCCCACGGCCGACGCCTGCGGGAGCGGAAGCCGAGGTAACCGATCAGCGGCCGACGGCGCGGGACTTGATGGCGTCCCGGGAGATGTAGACGTCGTATTCGCCGGGCAGCGAAATGGTCGCGTTGCCGTACGCGGACCGCACAAATGGCTGGGTCCACCAGCGGCCCGCGCGCATATCGGCGAAGAAGTCCTGGTCGCCACCGTTGAGGAAGATTTGGTTCTGCCTGGTGGCGATGCCGTCGAGGCGCTGTCCGTACAAACGGCTGATCCGGTAGCCGGAGTGGAAGCCGAGGGCGTTCACCCACGGCTGCAGCTCGACGATGCCCGCCTGCAGCACCCACATGTCCCCCTCGACCCGATAGGTACTGCGCTGTTCGGCGTGGTCGTCGTCACCGTAGAGGGTGAGCTGGACGTCCAGTTGGTGCTCCTGCCCCGCCACCGGCTCGGCCACCACATGCGCCGCCTTGATCTCCCCGGTCAGTCCCAGATACGTCTGCAGCAGGGTCGCGATCCACAGCAGCAACGCCGCGACCAGCACCAGCGCGAGCCCGCCTGCCCCGCGCGCGAGCAGGGCCCGCATCCCCACCCGGCGCACCCCGATCAGACCGGAAACGATCAGCGCGACACCGACCACCAGCAACAGGATCAGGCCGATCTGCACGAGCCCGAAATCAACCGGGAAGTTCATGAGGAAGTTGTACCCCGGGCGAACTGTCCGGTTCACCCGAACCGGCCGGCACATTCCGCATCGGCGCCGACACGCCCCGACACGCTGGGATCGTGGCCGTTTCATCGCCGGGACAACGACATTGGATGCGAGCGTGCCGAGCAGGTTGGACAGAGCTGCTGGTCCTTGGGTGACGAGGCGAGCTACAGCATCCGGGAAGGTCGCTTACGGCCACAGGCGTTGGACCGCGCCCCTGGCCGTTCAGTGCCGCTGCGAGCTATCGTCCCCGGACCGCCACTCGCAGTGGGTCAGCCGGACGCGCCCACCGTCCACGGGTCGGTACGCAGGGTGGACACCCTCGTCTCGAGGTCGGGCAGCGCGGCGCGGACCAGGGATTGCGCCTGTGCGCACCAAGGGAATTCGGTCGCCCAATGCGCGGCGTCGATCAGCGCGGGACCGCCCCGGCGCAGATGTTCGTCCACCGGGTGGTGCCGCAGGTCGGCCGTGACGTAGGCATCGACGCCGAGGCGGGTGGCTGCGTCCAGATAGGAGTCGCCCGCCCCGCCGCACACCGCGACGGTATAGATGGTGCGGTCCGGGTCGCCCGCGGCGCGCACACCCCACGCGGTGGGCGGGAGCGCGCCGGCCACACGATCGGTGAAGGCGCGCAACGATTCCGGCTCCGGCAGCGTGCCGATCCGGCCGATGCCCAGCGACGAGGGCAGCGAGGCCCGTTCGCTGATGTGATAGGCCGGGTCCGCATCAGGATAGGCTGCCAGCAGCGCGGCGAGCACCGCCGAGCGCGCCGCGGGCGGGGCGAGCACCTCGACGCGGTCCTGCTCGAGGCTCTGGAGTTCACCGACCGCACCGGGTGCCGCAGACACCTCGGCCATCGGGCGGAAATCTGTCGCAGGTACCCGCAGCGCGCGATCGCGATGGTTCCCGCTACCGCCCGCGCCTGCGGCGAACAGCGCGGCAAGCACGGCGTCGGTATGCGTGCGCGGCACCTGGACCACCCAGTTGTCCACGGCAGGCTCTGGTTTGGCGTCCAGCGGCCCGGTGACCGTGAGCCCGAGTGCCGCGGCGAGCGCGTCGGAGACGCCGGGGGCGGCGGAGTCGGCGTTGGTGTGCGCGGTGAACAGCGCGCACCCGGAACGGATGAGCCGGTGCAGCAGCGCGCCCTTCGGCGTGTTCGCCGCTACGGTGTCGACACCGCGAAGCAGCAGCGGATGGTGCACCACCAGGGCTCGCGCGCGCCACTCGATCGCCTCGTCGACAACCGCCGCGGTCGCGTCGACCGCGAACAGCACGCGGGTCAGTTCCTCGGCCGGATCGCCGCAGACCAGACCCACCGAGTCCCACGACTCGGCCAGTGCGGGCGGGTAGGCCGCGTCGAGCACCGCGATGAGATCCGCGAGCGTGGTCATCGTCCACCTTCCTTCGCTTCGGTCATCCCCTGCCGAATTCGGTTTCGTTCCCGGTCGAGCGGTTCGGGCCCGGCCAGGCGTTCACGCCACCGCCCGCGCCCGCGCGTCGCGCACATCACACACATGCCGATCGGATCGCGGCGACCAGCCGGTCGACCTCCTCGGCGCCGCGGACGGCGACACGCAGGTGGTTGCGCCCCAAACCGGGAAATGTGTCGGCCCGGCGCACCGCGATCTGCCAGCCGGCCAGCAGATCGCGAAGCAGTTCGCCGTCCTTGACGCGCAGCAGCAGGAACGGGCCGGCAGCCGGAGTATGGACGTGGACACCGACGCGGGTCAGCCGTTCGATCATCGCGGTACGGGCCACAACCAGCGCCTCCGCCCGCCGGCCGGCCTCGGCCACGGCCGCGGGGCCGGCGGTCGCGGTGATCGCCTCCAGCTGCAAGGTACCCAGCGGCCAGTGGGCGCGGCCCTGGTCCAGGCGCGCCAGGAGAGTGGGCGCGCCGAGGAAATAGCCGCAGCGCAGGCCCGCCAGTGCCCACGTTTTGGTCAAGCTGCGCAGCACGAGCAGATCCGGTGCGGGTTCCGCGGCGAGGGACTCGGGTTCGCCGGGCACCGCGTCGGCGAAGGCTTCATCGACGACGATGACGCGGCCCGGTCTGCGCAGGGCCTGGATGACTTCGGCCGGGTGCAGCACGGAGGTGGGGTTCGTCGGGTTGCCGAGCACCACCAAGTCGGCGTCGCTGGGCACCGCGGCGGGATCGAGTTGGTAGGGCGGCTCCAGCAGCACCCTGGTCACCGGGACACCCGCCTCCCGCAGCGCGAGTTCGGGCTCGGTGAAGGACGGATGCACCACCGCCGCCAGACGCGGCGCGAGACGGGGCAGCATCGCGAACCCCTCCGCGGCGCCCGCCAACAGCAGCACCTCGTCGGGAGTTCTCCGGTGCCGGGACGCGACCGCGCGACGGGCGGCCGCACCATCCGCGGCGCTCGGGTAGCGGCCCAGGTCGGACAGCCGAGCCGCCAGCCGTTGCCGCAGCCACTGCGGCGGGGCGAGGCCCTGAACGTTCACCGCGAAATCGAGCATGCCCGGGCGCGCGTCCACGTCACCGTGGTGGCGTAGTTTCGCGCGGTCGACGTGGTCTTCGGGCACGAAATCACACCCTACGTGGCGGACTCGTGGCGGCACCGGCCAGAATGGCAGTCGTGGGTCAGCTGCACATCTCCTTTGTCTGTACCGGCAACATCTGCCGCTCTCCGATGGCGGAAAAGATCTTGGGTGTGCATTTGTACCGGGCCGGACTGGCCAATCGGGTGCGGGTGACCAGCGCGGGGACCGGATCGTGGCATGTGGGTGCCGACGCGGACCCGCGGACAACCGCGACGCTGCGCAAGTTCGGCTACCCGACCGGCCACGTGGCCGCCGTGTTCGGCGCCGAGCACGGCGCCGCCGATCTGGTGGTCGCGCTGGACCGCTCGCACCAGCGGGAACTCGCCCACCTCGGCGTACCCGCACCGCGGCTGCGGTTGCTGCGCACCTTCGATCCCGCCGCCGACGGCCCGGACGTGGCCGACCCCTACTACGGCGATGCGGCGGACTTCGAACTCGTGCGCGACCAGATCGAGGCAGCGGTCCCCGGCCTGCTCGACTGGGTGCGCGCCGAGCTGAGCGCCATCGAGCCACCCGATCTGCACCCGGTCCCCGACGGACGAGCCTGATGCGCAGGCTCGCTTTCCTGCTGCGTCCCAGCTGGCTGATTCTGGCCATGCTGGTCGTCGCGTTCGCCTACCTGTGTTTCACCGTGCTCGCGCCGTGGCAACTCGGCAAGAACACGGCCACCTCGCATCGCAATCAGCTGATCGCCGACTCGGTGAAAGCCGACCCCGTGGACATCACCGCGGTGATCTCCACCGCCGATGACACCGCCATCGAGTGGCGGCGTGTTACCGCCGCGGGCAGTTACGTGCCGGACTCGACGGTTCTGGTGCGGCTGCGCCACCTCGACGGGGCCCCCGGTTACGCGGTGCTGACCACCTTCCGGCTGGCCGACGGGCGCGTGCTGCTGGTCGATCGCGGGCTGGTGTCGGCGGTCGACGGCTCGCGCCCACCGCCGGTCCCCGAGCCGCCCACGGGACCACAGCGGATCGAAGCCCGGGTACGGATGTCCGAGGGAGTCACACCCGGCAAGGATCCGAGCGTCCAGGACGGCTACCGCCAGGTGTATTCCATCGACACCGCGCAGGAATCCGCTGTCCTGCAACAACCTCTCACTCCCCTCCCGACCGGGGAACGCGGCGGCTACTTGCAGCTGAGCGAGAACCAACCCGGCGCCTTCACCCCTACCCCCCTCCCTCAGCTCGACGCAGGTCCCTATTTGTCCTACGGCCTGCAATGGCTGGCCTTCGGCATCATGGCGCCCCTCGGCCTCGGTTACTTCGTCTACGCCGAGATCCGGGAGCGAAGGAAGGAAAAGGCCGCCGCCGCGACAACGCTCGCCGAATCGGCCCCGACCCGGACAACTCCGTCCGCCCGGACCGAACCCACCGCACCCACCGCCGAGGCACGCCTTGCCGACCGGTACGGCCGCGGACGGGCTTGATCGCGACCGGATAGCCCCTTCTTCCAGCTGCCCCTCCCCGTCCTGCGCCGACCCGGCGCCCCGGCTCGGCGCCTCGCCACCGCTCGTTCTCAGCGGAGTCGAGCGGAAGCTCATCATCCGGGCTGGCGCACTGCCGTTGCGGGGCGGTCCAGGAAACTGTTGCCGCGCTGGGTCCCGTTCACGGCCACGATCTGCTGCCGGATCCGAATCCGTGCTGGTGTGCGGGGCTCATGGGCGGGCGGCGGTCCCGCCGCCGAACCCGGGAATCGGTCGATCGGTCAGCGCTTCGCCGCGGCAATGACGGCGGCGAGCAGTGCGGCGGCGAGTTGCACCGCCTCGGAGAGGCGGACCGCACGGCGCAGATCGTCAACGGTTGGCGCTGGGCCGTCACCGAGGATCGGGCGCAGTTCTACGCCGTGCGGGTACTGCGTGCGGCCGCCCAACTGCACCCCGAGCGCACCCGCCATCGATGCTTCGACCACTCCGGCGTTGGGGCTGGGATGCCCGGCGGCGTCGCGGCGCCACGCGCGGACTGCCGCCGCGGGGTGTCCACCGACCACCGGCGCGAGCGCTGCCGTGAGCAGGCCGGTCAGGCGGGCCGGGAGCAGATTGACCAGGTCGTCGGTGCGCGCGGCGGCCCAGCCGAAGCGCCGGTAGCGCTGGTTGCGGTAGCCGACCATCGCATCGAGGGTGTTGATCGCGCGATACCCCAGCAAACCGGGCACACCGGCCACCGCGCCCCAGACCACCGGAGCAACGGCCGCGTCGGAAGTGTTCTCCGCGATGGACTCGCACGCGGCGCGGGCGAGCCCGTCCGCGTCGAGCACGTCCGGGTCACGGCCGCACAGGGCGGGCAGCAGCGCGCGCGCACCGTCCAGATCGCCGTCCGCCAGTCGGTCGGCCACCGCGCGCCCGGTGCGGGCCAGGCTGCGGCCGCCGAGAACGGTCCAGGTCGCGACTGCGGTCGCGGTTATCCCGCCGCGCCGTGCCGCCGCACCGATCCCCACCACCACACCGACCGCGAGAGCCTCGTGCACCAGTCCCGCCGCGCGCCGATCAGCATACGTGACCGTCTCCAAAGCGGCTGCTGCCGAACCGAATCCGGCCACCGGATGCCACCGCCCTGGATCGCCGAACACCCGATCCAGGGTGAATCCGAGCAGTAGCCCGACTGCGGTGGAGGTCCCCTTCTGCATCCGGTGAGGTTATCGCGTGGCTCGCGCACGTTGTCGTCAGCCGTCTGTCACACTCAGGGCCCCTTGGTCGTCGATCTGGTGACGCATCCATAGACTCGCCCTGCGGGGCGGAACGACGAACGGCGAACAGCGATGACTTCCGACCAGCCTTACGGGCCGCTCGACCAGGCCGAGCTGGCCCGGCGGTTCGAGGAGCACCGGCCGTATCTGCGCCGACTCGCCTACAGCACGCTCGGCAGCCTCACCGACGCCGACGACGTGGTGCAGGAGGCGTGGTTGCGATTGCAGCGCCGGCACGAGGCCGACGCCGCGGACGAGATCGACAACCTGCGCGCCTGGTTGTCGACCGTGACCGGGCGGCTCGCGCTCGACTATCTCGGCTCCGCCCGCGTGCGCCGCGAGCAGTATGTGGGCGAATGGCTGCCGGAGCCGGAGGTCACCAGTGGGGACGACCCGGCCGACCGGATCGCCCAGGACGAGCGGGTCACCACCGCACTGCTGGTGGTGCTGGAATCCCTCTCCCCGGCCGAGCGCACCGCGTTCGTCCTGCACGACGTGTTCGGCATGAGCGGCCCGGAAGTGGCCGAGGTGGTCGGCCGCACGCCCGCCGCGGTGCGACAGCTCGCCTCCCGAGCCCGCAAGCGAGTCGAGGACGGCACCCCGCGCTTCCCCGCGTCACCGGACGAGCAGCGGAAGGTGGTGTCGGCCTTCGCGCTGGCGTGGCGTTGCGGCGACCTCAGTGCGCTGCTCGGCGTGCTCGACACCGACGTGAGCCTGACCGCCGACGGCGGCGGCAAGGTCCCCGCGATCCGGCGGCCCGCCCACGGCGCCGAACTGGTGGCCAAATTGCTGCTCGGCTGGTACCACGCGCCGTCCGCCGCGGGCGGCTGGGGACGCGCGGTCCTGGTCAACGGCCGACCCGGCCTTGTGGTCTTCGACGGCACGCATATCGGCGTCTTCGCCTTCACCATCGACGACGGCCGCATCGTCGCGATCGACGTGGTCCGCAACCCGGACAAGCTGCACGGCCTGCCCCACACCGGCGAGCCCGACTGGTACCTGGGCGAGGGCCGGACCGAGCAGCTATAGCCGCCCGGCACACCGGGCACGAATACCCGGGTGCGGGCGATGGCTCGGCCCGCCGGGAACCAACCGGCGTCCGCGGCGGATCGACTCGGGTTGCCTAGCCCGCTATTTCCGGCCCGCCGACTCAGTGCCCGCCCGGTCGAGGACCGACCCGAGCGGCCGCCCGGCGACGATTCCGGTACGGGCTCAGCCCGCGACGCCGATCCGACGCGAATACCCGTGCGCGGCAGCGACTTCCACCGACAACAGCCGCCCGGCGTCGGCGGTGAGCCCGTGCGCCAGGTCAGGGTTCGCGGAGCACGCCTCCGACCAGCCGAGATCGGCGATCGCCCGCACATAGGGCAGGGTCGCGTTGGTGAGCGCGGTCGTCGAGGTGTGCGGCACCGCGCCGGGCATGTTGGCGACGCAGTAGAACAGAGCATCCGCCACCCGGAAGGTCGGATCGGCGTGTGTGGTCGGATGTGCGGCGGCGAAGCAGCCGCCCTGGTCGATGGAGATGTCTACCAGCACCGCACCGGGGCGCATACCCGCGACAAGATCATCGGAGACCAGTTGCGGCGCACGCGCGCCCGGGACCAGCACCGCGCCGATCACCAGATCGGCCGACAACACCGCGTGCTGGATCTCCGCGGCGTTCGAGGCGATTGTCGTGACCCGGCCGCCGAAGCGGGCGTCGAGCTCGCGCAGCCGCCGCAAGTTGGTGTCGAGCACGCTCACCTGGGCGCCCATGCCGACCGCGACGGCGGCCGCGTTCGAGCCCGCGACGCCCCCGCCGAGCACGACCACCTGCGCGGGACGCACCCCCGGGACCCCACCGGGTAGCAGTCCGGCGCCGCCGAACGGAGCCATCAGGTGGTACGCGCCGACCTGCGTGCCGAGTTTGCCCGCGATCTCACTCATCGGGGCCAGCAGCGGCAGTGATCCGTCGGCGGCGCGGACCGTCTCGTAGGCGATGGCGGTGATCCCGGAACGCAGTACGGCGTCGGTGCACTCGCGCGACGCGGCCAGATGCAGGAAGGTGAACAGCACCTGCCCGCTGCGCATCCGCGGATACTCCTCGGCGATCGGCTCCTTCACCTTCAAGACCAATTCGGCGTCCCACCACACCTGGTCGGCATCCGGGACCAGCCGTGCGCCGGCCGCGACGTATTCGGCATCGGGGAATCCGGAGCCGATGCCCGCGCCCGCCTGCAGCAGCACCTCGTGTCCGATCCCGGTCAGCTCCCCGGCGCCGGCCGGGGTCAGCGCCACCCGGAATTCTTGCTCCTTGACCTCCCGCGGTACTCCGATCCTCATACCGTCATCGTCGCCCCGGCGACCGGCTGACGCCATCACCGACGCGCCGATCGCACAGGGCGACCAGCCGATCGGCGTCTTTCGGGCGGATTTCTCGGCACGTTGCCCAGCAGCGCGGGGCGAACGCGACCTCGTCAGATGGTCGCCGCGAGCCCCGCTTCCGCGATCGCACCGGCACCAGCCCGCAGCAGTGGCTCCTGCTGCAACGCACCGACCGCGCACGACTGCTGCTGGAATCCACCGCCGATTCGGTGGAACGCGTCGCTGCCGACACCGGCTTCGGCACCGCGGTGAGCCTGCGTCACCACTTCCACCGCATCCTCGGTATCAGCCCGGCGGCCCACCGGGCGAGCTTCCAAGGGCATGACCAGGCGGCTTACCCCAGCGCCGAGAAACAAGATCGCATTCGCCCGAATGCGATTGCCTGACTAGCAAATACCGCCCAGTACCGCACGGCGAACCGTATGTGACATGAGGCACACTTACCAAAAGTCCCCCAGGATGCGCTGATAACATTCAGCCAGTGCGCCCGGCGATCCGGGCTCTCCTGTCGACCCGGTTGTCGTACGGCGTGTAGCGCAGCGGGGAACCCACCCGGGTCGGTCGGTGGGTGGGTGAACATGCTCGCAGGAGGTATACGATGTCGTACACGCAGTCGGGTGTGCATCGGCCCAAAGGCCGAATCAGCGTCGCCGACATCGCAGCCCAGCCGGGCGGGGTAGAGGCACTTCAGCGCCGGGTTCATGAATTACGTTCGCGCGGTGTCGATTTCGCCGCAAATGCGATCGAGAAGGAAATGGCCGAGCTGGACCTGCCGCACCGATGACTTCGTCACCGCGGTCACAGTGCCGCGGTGTCGGTGGCGAATCCCGCCGTGGTGCACTGCTCCAGCGTCATCGGCCCGCACCCGACCGGTAGCCAACCACCATCCAGCGAGCGGATACGTACTCCACCGAATCAGCCGCAATGAGCGCGGATTCGCGGCAACCCGAGAATTGCCGGGCTCCGTCAGAGGCTTCCCGACCGGGTGGGTCCGGTTTACCGCCGCACAGGTTCGGCAATGCGGGCCATGCGGCGCCGACCCAGTGAAATAATGACCTTCCGTCCGTACCCGTCGCGATGCCGTGCTCGTGGCCACGGCGTGGCCGATGCGCCGAACCTACTGGAGATCCGATGCCCACCGTCTCGCCCATGCTGCAGCGCATCCTGGAGAAACCGCTCGCCGACGGCGAAAAACTGCTGGAAAGCGCACTCGCGGCATTCCTGGACTTCGGCATCAAGCGGACCAGCATGGGCGAAATCGCCCGCCGTGCGGGGATCAGCCCCGCCACACTGTACCGGCGCTACGAATCGAAGAACGACATCATCGAGGCGGTGAGCGTGCGGGAGGCGCAGCGCTTCGTCGCCGCCATCGAAAAGCAGGTGCACACCGATTCCGGCAGCCACGACCAGCTGGTGGATATCTTCGTGGCATTCATCACCGCCATCGCGGGCAATGAACTGCTGCGGCGGCTGCTGCGGACCGAGCCCGACCTGATCCTGCCCCGCCTGACCACCGACGCGGGACCGATCCTCGCCGTCGGCCGCGACTATCTGGCCGAGAAGCTGCGCGGACTACCGGATACCGATGGCCCGCGGGACTTCGACCCCGACCTGGTCGCCGAGATCATGGCCCGGCTGGCGCTGTCGCTAGCGCTCACACCCGACGGCCTGATCCCGGTCACCGACCAGGAGGCCGCACGCGAGTTCGCCCGCCGCACCCTGCTGCCGATGGTCGGCATCCGGGTCGGCACGTAACCGGATACCGAAGGCTGCCGCCACCCGTTCGTCCAGCTCCGCCTGCGCCGCCGAATCGAACACGCGGCCCTCGACGAACTCGGCGACCAGGTCGATGACGCCCGCGGAACGGGCGCCCGCCGGATCGGGCACCGGCAGCCGCGATACGTACTGCGTGATCCAGCGCCGCCGGCCCGAGTACAGCCGATTGCCACAAACCGCGTCGTAGTAGCGCAGTCCGAGCGCCGAATTCGCCACGCCCATCAGCAGATACGCCAGCTCTGTCGCGTCGGCCGACGCGCGGGCCAGATCGGGCAGCGATATCCAGTAGCAGTCGCCGTTGACCACCGCGCCGGACCGGTCCAATGCGAAACGGGGGCGCTCGCTGATATCCGGGAAGACCAGCTTCGGCTCCCGCCACAGGTGCGGACGCTGCGGGACCCAGATCTCGAACCACTCCCGACCACTCTCGGTGACGTAGCGGCGCCCGGCCAGCGTTTGCTTATTGGCCAGCAGATAGGCTGCGGCGCTGGGAAATTCGGCGAGATCTATCGGGGTGCGGCGGGGACGCGCCACATCGTAGGGGTACAGCACGCGGACATCGCGGCCCCGCGTGGCCCGCCAGGGTTCGAGGTCGTGGTGGGTGATCAGCGCGAGCAACAGTTCGGCCTCGGGACACGGGTTCGCCTCGGCCCAGCGGTCGGAAATGAACACGCGGTCGGCGGTTGTCTTGATGCCGACGCGGATGCGCGCCACGTCGCCGAAGCTACGCCAGGTGGCCATGCCGATGCGCGTCAGCCAGGAGTCGACCACGTCATGCGACATGCGCCACGCCGCCTCCGGTTCGCGCTGTCCACGACGCGGACTCCGTCCCGCGCCGGGTCCGAGCTCTCCGTCGTCGACGTCCGTGATTTCCGCACCACTGTCCAGGACAGCGCTACGGGTCGCCAGCGGTTCACGGCCGGTCGCCAACCTGCCGACCTCGATGGCGAAGGTTCGTCCATTGTGCTCGACAATCGAGCGGTTCTCCGCAGTGAGGGCCTCGAAAAGCTGCTTTCCACACGGCGTTTCGCCGTCTGCCTGGTAGGCGGAGACATAGCGGCAGTCGGCGCGGTAGCCGGCGCGCCGCGCGATGGCGATCGCGGGCAGCACGGCGGCGGTGAAGAGTTTGGTGTCGCCGAGGTCGTACAGCTCGACGGGCGTCAGTTCGGTGAGCAACAGGCGGCGAATGTTCGCACCGGCGTTGGTGGTGAGAAAGCGGTTGGCGCACAGCAGGCCGAGCGCGCCCCCGGCAGTCAGCAACCGCGGCAGCGTCGCGACGAACGGATGGGTGAGGTCGATCCGTCCGCGTAGGCCGAACCGCTTGCTCAGCAGTTGCGCGGTCGATCCGCCCAACTGCTGGGTGCGCACGTACGGCGGGTTGGTGATCACGGCATCGAACGAACCGTCCGCCAGCTCGGCCTCGACCGCGAGAAAGTCGGCCTCGACCGCGAGAAACTCAGCGCTGTGCCAGGTCGCGGCAGTCCCTGCCCTACCGGCGCGTTCGCGAGCCATCGCGAGCGCGGCCGCGTCGAGGTCATAGCCGGTCAGCACCAGCCGGACGCCCGGGAACCGCACCGCCGCCTCGGCATGCAACGCGAACAGCAGCTCACCGTCGCCGCACGCCGGATCGAGCACGCGCAGGACCCCCGAGGCCGACGGCGCGACGTGCCGCAGCAGCCGCTGTGCGAGGAACCGGGCCAGCGCGGGCGGCGTGTAGTGCCTGCCATGCCGCTTGCGGTCTCGCGCGGCGGTAGCTTCGGACGCCATATCCGGATTCTGCCCGGTTCGGACGTCCCGACCGCGGCAACTCGGACAACCCGGTTCCGGCCGGGCGCGTCGCGCCTCGGCCAATCCGCCGAGAGCGGCGATTGCGGTGTCGCCCGGCGGACGCCGTCCTGGCGCAACCCGCAACGTGGCAGGTCATGGTCACCACGTCCGAGTTGGGCGAGGTCATCACTCGGTTCGCCGACCGAGATCCGAAGCGGACGATCGCGCACCGCCGGAGACGGCCTCGCCGGTACCCGCTGCGGCGAGCCTGGCGGATCAGTCATGCCCGCGCCGCCGCTCTAGCGCGCGGAGCCTGCGGACACCTCGGCTTCCACGGCGTCGAGCAGACCAGGTCCCGGCTCGCGGGTGACGTCCTCCGCGCTGAGCTCGCTTCCGCACGAATCGCATTCGAGCCGCACATGGGCCTCGCCGGTGCACTCGTGGTGGCGGTAGCGCACCGGAGGTCCCTCGGGCGCCATGTAGGCGTCGCCCCAATCGCGGATGGCCAGCAGAATCGGGTAGATGTCGTGGCCTTTGGCAGTGAGGCGGTATTCCTCATGCGCACCGACGGCGGCCTTCTGTTTGACCAGGATGCCGTAGCTGATCAGCCGGTCCAGACGGTCCTGCAACCTGCTGCGGGAAATGCCCAGCGCGCTCTGAAAAGCGTTGAAACGCCGGATGCCGGAGAAGCTGGACGTAAGAATCAGCAGGGTCCAGCGATCACCGAAGACCACGAGTGGGCGCGTAATCGAGCACGGCACGTCAGCCAGTTCTTCGTAGCGCACCTACCGATGCTACCCAGGGCCGCACCGCGTCAATCCTCCCGAGATCTCACTATGCCTCGGCTCAGTGGTGGACGTATTCCACCATCCGCATGCCTGCGCAGACGCAATAGCCTTGCGAAGAACGAGCGAGCCCGAGAACGCGACGCGGGCCCAAGGTGTCCTGGGGCCCGCCGCGGTGAGCTGGGTCAGAGGGGGATGTTCTTGTGGTGACTCGCCCGCGCAGGCGCTGCCGCGAGCGCCGCGGCGATGATGCTGCGGGTCTTGGCCGGGTCGATGACCTGGTCGACGACACCGATCGCGACGGCGCGGTCCACGCCGCCCGCGATGCGCTCGTGCTCAGCGGTGAGCCGCTCGTGCAGAGCTTCGCGCTCTTGCTCCGGCGCGGCCGCGAGGGCCTTCTTGTGCAGGATGCCGACCGCGGCCTTGGCACCCATCACAGCCACCTCGGAACCCGGCCACGCGTAGACCGCCGTCGCGCCGAGCGAGCGGGCGTTCATCGCGATGTAGGCGCCACCGTAGATCTTGCGGGTGACCAGCGTGACCCGCGGAACGCGCGCCTCGGCGAACGCGTGCAGCAGCTTCGCACCGCGGCGAACGACACCTTCCCACTCCTGGCCGACACCGGGTAGATAACCCGGCACGTCGGTGACGACGACCAGTGGGATACCGAACGCATCGCACAACCGCACGAAACGCGCGGCCTTCTCGGCACTTTCGGAGTTCAGGCAGCCGCCCAGCCGGATCGGATTGTTCGCCAGCACACCGATGGTGCGGCCGCCGAGGCGACCGAGGCCGGTGACGATACTGCGCGCGTACAGCCCCTGCAATTCCTCGAACGTCGACTCACCGTCGACGTTGTCGAGCAGTTCGTGGATGATCGGCTTCACGTCGTAGGCACGCTTGGCCGACTCCGGCAGCATCGCCTTCAGATCGACGTCGCCGTGCGCGGCCGCGACCAGGTCGAATTCACCCTGCTCGGCGAACATCGACACCAGGCGACGGGCGCGGTGCAGCGCGTCGGACTCGTCGTGCGCGACGATGTGGGTGACCCCGGACTTCTTGCCGTGCGTCTGCGGGCCGCCGAGGGTCGCCATATCGACCTGCTCGCCGGTCACGCTGCGCACCACGTCCGGACCGGTCACGAAGACGCGGCCTTCCGGAGCCATGATCACGATGTCGGTCAGCGCCGGTCCATAGGCGGCGCCACCGGCGGCGAAGCCGAGCACCACGGAGATCTGCGGAACCAGGCCGGACGCGCGGACCATGGCCTCGAAGACCTGACCAACCGCGTGCAGCGCCTCCACACCCTCGGCCAAACGGGCGCCGCCGGAGTGCCACAGGCCGACCACCGGGAGGCCGGAGTCGATAGCGGCGTCGATGGCATCGACGATGTGCTTGCAGCCCTCGACACCCATCGCGCCGCCCATGACAGTGGCGTCGGAGCAATAGGCCACGGCGCGAACGCCGTCCACCTCGCCGATCGCAGCGAGCACGCCCGACTTGTCACGCGGATGCAGCGGAAGAACGGTGCCGGCATCGAAGAAACGCTGAAGCCGGCCCAGTGGATCCCGCGGATCGGTCGCGATCTCTTGGTGCAACGCGGGAGCGATGATCGTCATCGCGGTTGTCTCCTCCGTCGATGGGTGTGCCGTTGCCGCAGCTGAAGTGTGCCGCGGCTGGGTATGGAAAAGATCCAGGCGGGGTCGCGCCGGTTCAACCGGGCGACCCCGCCTGGATCGTTATGCAGTCGATCGTGCCGGCTAGGCCCGACCGAAGGCGAGCGCCACGTTGTGCCCACCGAACCCGAAGGAGTTGTTGATCGCGTACTCGATCTCCTGGCGGCGGGCTTCGCCCTTCACCACGTCGAGATCGATCTCCGGATCCTGGTTCTCCAGGTTCAGCGTCGGCGGGACGATGCCGTCCCGGATGCTGAGCACGGTCAGCACGGACTCCAGGGCGCCGACGGCGCCGATCGAGTGACCGAGTGCCGATTTGGGCGCGTACACCGAGGCATGGTTGCCGACCGCCTTGTTGATCGCGTTCGCCTCGGCGGTGTCGCCGATCGGCGTCGCGGTCGCATGCGCGTTGATGTGCGTGATGTCCTGTTTGGTCAATCCCGCGGATTGCATCGCCCTGGTCATGGCCCGCGCCGCGCCGTCGCCCGTAGGGTCGGGAGCGACGAGGTGGAAACCGTCGGAGGTGATGCCCGCGCCGAGCAGGCGCGCGTGGATCGTGGCACCACGTGCCTTGGCGTGCTCTTCGGTCTCGATGACCATGAGCGCGCCCGCCTCGCCGAAGACGAAGCCGTCGCGAGCGGAGTCGAACGGACGCGACGCGCCCTTCGGATCGTCGTTGCGGGTGCTCATGGCGCGCATCATGGTGAACGCCGCGATCGGCACCGCGTCGATGAAGCCTTCGACGCCACCGGTGACGACGATGTCGGCGTCACCCATGACGATCATCCGCCAGGCATTGGCGATGCCCTCGGAGCCGGACGAGCATGCCGAGACCGGAGTGACCACTCCTGCCTTGGCCTTCAGTTCGAGACCGACAACGGCCGACGGGCCGTTCGGCATGACCATCTGCACAGCCAACGGCGAAATCTTGCGGTAGCCGCCGTTCTTCAGCTTGTCCACCGAATCGATGAGGGCATCGCCGCCACCCAATCCGGTGCCGATGGCCACACCCAGCCGCTCCGGATCGACTTCCGGGCTGCCCGCGTTGCGCCAGACCTCGCGACCGAGCACGGTCGCGAGCTGCTCGACGTAGGCCATGCGCCGGCATTCGACACGAGACAGCAGGGTGTCGGGCCGGACCTTCAGGTGGCCGCCGATGCGGACCGGAAGGTCGTATTCCTCGATGAAGGAATCCTCGAGAACGTCGATGCCGCTCTCGCCGTTGAGGAGTCCCTTCCACGTCGCATCGACGTCACCCGCGATCGACGTGGTCGCCGCCAGGCTAGTTACGACGACGTTGGGGAAGTTCCCGTTCAAGGTGGAAGGAGTGGTCACAGTGTCGGCCCTACTCGGCGTTGTCGAACTTGGCCTTGAGCTCGGCGGCCGCGTCAGCGTTCTCCGCCTCGAGCTTCTGGATGTAGTTCACGGCGTCGCCGACGGTCTTGAGGCTGGCCAGATCCTCGTCCGGGATCTTCACGCCGTACTTGTCCTCGGTCTGCACCGCGATCTCGACCATGGACAGCGAGTCGATGTCCAGGTCATCGACGAAAGACTTCTCGATCGTCACCTCGGAGGGCTCGATGCCGGTCACCTCTTCGATGATCTTGCCGAGTTCCTCGACGATTTGTTCCTGGGTCAGAGCGGCCACTTCGTGGCTCCCTTCTTGATACTTTGTAGGGCTCTACTGGTTCTTTTCGGATCGAGCAGGCAAATAGTTACCGCCTACTCGGTCACGACCTCGCATCTGGATGCGTGGTCGCGGTGGAAAGCTAGCCGGAGGTAGCCGGCTCAGCCAACGCGGGGAGGTCTTGCGGGGTCTTCAGGGCCACTGTCGGCGTACCCTTCAGCTCCCGTTTCGCGATGCCGACGAGGGTGCCCGCCGGTGGCAGCTCCGCCACCGCCGACACGCCGGCCGCGCGGACTGTTTCGGTGCACAGATCCCACCGGACAGGCCGGGTGACCTGCGCGGCGAGCTTGTCGATCGCATCCTGTCCGGACACGACGGGCTTACCGTCGAAGTTCGAGAGCAGGGTCCTGGTCGGCTCGCTCGGCGCAATCTTCGTTATCGCCTCGGTCACCGCATCCTGTGCCGGGGCCATGAACGCGGTGTGGAACGCGCCCGCGACGGGCAACGCACGAACCCGGGCCTTCTCCGGCGGGTTCGCGGCGAGCTCGGCGAGAGCGTCCAGCCGACCCGCGGCCACGATCTGGCCGACCGCGTTGCGGTTGGCCGGGACGAGGTCGAGTTCGGCGAGCCGTTCGAGCACGGCGGCCTCATCGCCGCCGAGCACCGCGGACATGCCGGTCGGCTCCAGCGCGCACGCCTTGGCCATCTCCGCTCCGCGGATCGCGGCCAACCGGACCGCGTCGTCGGCGCAGAGGACTCCGGCGACCGCCGCGGCGGCGAGCTCGCCGACCGAATGTCCGGCGACGATAGTAGCGGCCGGCAGCGCGTCCTGCGACATTTCCGAGAACGCGAGCAGCGCCGCGGCTACCACCAATGGCTGGGTGACGGCGGTATCGGTGATCTCCTCGGCTGTCGCGGTGGTGCCGAGCCGAACCAGGTCCAGACCGGAAGCCTTGGACCACAGCGTGAGGCGCTCACTCGCGCCGGGAAGGTCGAGCCAGGGCACGAGCATGCCGGGTGTTTGAGACCCCTGTCCAGGGGCGAACAACGCGATCACGCCTCTAAGAAAACACTGTGCGGCGGGCCGGGCGAGATGTCGACGCGAATGAAGGTTCGGATGGGCTTTTGTGGAGGTTCCACAAAAGCCCACCTGGCCTGTCCGGATCGACTGATTCAGCAAATCCGTTACAGGTCGCTGGTGCCGTATGCGACTGGCGTGACCTCTGGGGCAGATGTTGACGATTCGTTACGGATTCGTGTCAAACGACCCACTGTTGCAGCGATCCGTAGTACGTACGCATCGCGTGGATTCATCGGATCACGGCCTGTGACCTCCGCGATGCGCTTGAGGCGATACCGGACCGTATTTGGATGTACGTACAGCTGACGTGCACATGTCTCGACCGCTCCGCCGCAATCCAGATAGGCGTCGAGAGTGTTCGCCAGCGAGGACCCCGCCGCGGCCAACGGTAGGACAAGGTACTCGTTCAGCGCGTCGGTCGCAGCCCGATCACCCAACAGAGCGCGTTCCGGCAACAATTCGGCCGCGTGCACCGGTCGCGGCGCCCCGCGCCAACCGACCACGGCCTCCATGCCCGCCAGCGCCTCGACCGCACTGGCGTGTGCCGTGCCCAGGGTCCGCG
Source organism: Nocardia glycosmidis (assembly GCF_052545115.1). Taxonomy (NCBI): domain Bacteria; kingdom Bacillati; phylum Actinomycetota; class Actinomycetes; order Mycobacteriales; family Nocardiaceae; genus Nocardia; species Nocardia glycosmidis. The sequence goes on from NZ_JBQWRH010000012.1 coordinate 102,623, forward strand.
TGGTCGGCCCGATCACTACCGGGCCGTCCGAGAACACATCGGCGAGCAGGTCGGCCAGGAACGGGGAGATATACGCGGTGTCACCGAGATGCCCGGAGACCACCATCACCAGCCTGGTGCCTTGCACCACGGCCAGCGCGGCCCGGCCGTGCCGAGCCGCGATGGAATGCACCGCGCCCACCGACGAGACACCCTGCTCGCCCGGCGGGGTACCCACCAGCACCGTCGCCGGCGCGGTGGCGTCCCAGTTCAGCGTCGCGGCCCGGGAGAGCATGTCCGGGCCGGTGTCGCCGCGCACCACGGCGTCGACGACGAGTGCTTCGAGCCGGGTGTCCCACGCACCGCGCGACTCGGCGGCGCTGGCGTACACCGACGCGGCGGCGAAGCCGAGCTCACGCCCGTAGCGCAGCACCGCCTCGGTCAGGGCCACCAGCTGCCGGTCGTTGCGCGCGAGCGCGGGCAACCACTGCTCGAAGAACTCCATGGCGACGCGGACCATGTCCACGGTCTGGCGCAACGTCAGCCGCCGCGCCAGGTCGTGCGGGATCACTTGGAAGGCATCCAGGCTGAACCGGATGTCACTGTCCGGGTCCTGCAGCCATTCCAGGAAGTTCACCACCGCGGTCTGCACCAGCATCTGGACGCCGGCTCGCTGCGCGGCGTCCAGATCGGCGAAGAACGGCAACCGATCCTGCATCGACCCCACCGCCTCGGTGGAGAGGCGGCCGGAGAACTGCTTCACGCGTTTGAGCAGCGTGTCCGGAAGGGGGTCGCGGGTCTGCCGGTTCGGAGAGAGCGCGCCCGTCGGCAGATACACCTCGTGCTCGGAGGAGCCTTCGGAGATCCGTCGCGGCCGCGGCGGTTTACGGTCCACCATCCAATATTCCGCTACGCGAGGTCTTCGTCCGAACTCACCGCCGCCTTCGGCGCGGCGTGCACGTCCGCGATCCGGTACTTCGCGGCCGCCTCGACGGCCTTGGCGGCGTCGATCTTGCCGGTGCGCGCCAGACCGGCCAGTGCGGCGACCACGATGGACTGCGCGTCGACGTTGAACACCCGTCGAGCGGCGGGGCGGGTGTCGGAGAAGCCGAAACCATCCGTGCCGAGCGTGGTGAAGTCGCCCGGAACCCACTTGCGGACCTGATCGGGCACTGCGCGCAGCCAGTCGGTCGCGGCGACATACGGGCCTTCGACCCGGGACAGCGCCTCGGTCACGTACGGGACGCCCGGCTCCACATCCGGGTGGCGCAGTGCGGCGATCTCCTTGTCCAGCGCCTCCTTACGGAGTTCGCCCCACGAAGTCACCGACCAGACATCCGCCTGCACGCCCCATTCCTCGGCGAGCACCGCCTGCGCGCGCAGACCGTCCGGCACGGTGACGCCGGAGACCAGGATCTGGGCGCGCACCGCGCCTTCTCCCCCGCGCTGGTACAGGTAGATGCCCTTGAGCAGACCCGCGACATCCAGGTCCTGCGGCTCGGCCGGCTGCTGGTACGGCTCGTTGTAGAGGGTGATGTAGTAGAAGACGTCCTCGCCGCCGAACTCACCCGCGCTGCCGTGCGGGTGAGTGCCCGGCAGGGCCGCCGCGCTCTGCGGCGCGGTGCCGCCGCCGTACATCCGCCGCAGGCCGTCGCGGACGATGTGGGCGATCTCGAACGCGAACGCCGGGTCGTAGGTCACCACGGCCGGATTGGTCGAGGCGAGCAGCAGCGAGTGCCCGTCGTTGTGCTGCAGCCCCTCACCGGTCAGCGTGGTGCGTCCCGCGGTAGCACCGAGCACGAAACCGCGAGCCAGTTGGTCGGCGGCCGCCCAGAGTCCGTCGCCGGTGCGCTGGAAGCCGAACATCGAGTAGAAGATGTACAGCGGGATCATCGGCTCGCCGTGCGTCGCGTACGAGGTGCCCGCGGCAGTGAACGACGCGGTCGAGCCCGCTTCGTTGATGCCCTCGTGCAGGATCTGCCCGACGGCGCTCTCTTTGTAGGCAAGCATCAATTCCGCGTCGACCGATGTGTACAGCTGGCCGTTGCGGTTGTAGATCTTCAACGAAGGGAACCACGAGTCCATACCGAAGGTACGGGCCTCGTCGGGGATGATCGGCACGATCCGCTTGCCGATCTCCTTGTCCCGCAACAGCTCCTTCATCAGCCGCACCAGCGCCATCGTGGTGGCCACGTTCTGCTTGCCGGAGCCCTTGCGCACCGAGCGATACGCCTCGTCGCCGGGAAGCGTCAGCGGCTTCGCCGCCGCGCGCCGCTCGGGCAGGAATCCGCCCAGCGCCTTGCGCCGGTCGAGCATGTACTGGATCTCCTGAGCCGCCATCCCGGGGTGGTAGTACGGCGGCAGGTACGGATCCCGCTCCAGCTCGGCGTCGCTGATCGGGATCCGCTGCAGGTCGCGGAAGTCCTTGAGGTCCTGCAGGGTCAGCTTCTTCATCTGGTGCGTGGCGTTGCGGCCCTCGAAGTGCTTGCCGAGGGTGTAGCCCTTGATGGTCTTGGCCAGGATCACGGTGGGCTGGCCTTTGTGCGCCATCGCGGCCGCGTAGGCCGCATACACCTTGCGGTAGTCGTGGCCGCCGCGCTTGAGATTCCAGATCTCCGGATCGGTGAGGTCCTGCACCAGCGCCTTGGTGCGCGGATCGCGGCCGAAGAAGTGATCGCGGACGTAGGCGCCGTCGTTGGCCTTATAGGTCTGGTAGTCGCCGTCGGGCGTGCTGTTCATCAGGTTCACCAGCGCCCCGTCGCGGTCGGCGCCCAGTAGCGCGTCCCATTCGCGACCCCAGATCACCTTGATGACGTTCCAGCCCGCGCCCCGGAAGAACGACTCCAGTTCCTGGATGATCTTGCCGTTGCCGCGCACCGGGCCGTCCAGGCGCTGCAGGTTGCAGTTGACCACGAAGGTCAGGTTGTCCAGTCCCTCCATGGCCGCGACGTGCGCGAGACCACGCGACTCCGGCTCGTCCATCTCGCCGTCGCCGAGGAACGCCCACACGTGCTGGTCGGAGGTGTCCTTGATACCGCGGTCGTGCAGGTAGTGGTTGAACCGGGCCTGATAGATCGCGTTCATCGGGCCCAGACCCATGGACACCGTGGGGAACTCCCAGAAGGTGTTCAGCAACCGCGGATGCGGATAGGACGGCAGTCCGTGACCGGGGCCGCCGTGGCTGTACTCCTGCCGGAAGCCGTCGAGCTGGTCGGCCGAGAGCCGGCCCTCCAGGTACGCGCGGGCGTAGATGCCCGGCGAGGCGTGACCCTGGATGAAGATCGAATCGCCGCCCCCGGAATGATCCTTGCCACGGAAGAAGTGGTTGAAACCGACCTCGTAGAGCGCCGCCGAGGACGCATAGGTCGAAATGTGCCCGCCGACGCCGATGCCCGGTCGCTGGGCGCGATGCACCATGATGGCGGCATTCCAGCGGATCCAGGCACGGAAGCGCCGCTCCACCTCTTCGTCGCCGGGGAACCAGGGCTCGTTCTCGGTGGGGATGGTGTTGACATAGTCGGTGGAGGTCAGCGACGGGATGGCGACACGACGTTCACCGGCCCGCTCCAACAGGCGGAGCATGAGGTAACGCGCACGGCCGGGGCCTTCCCGGTCGAGCATTTCATCGAATGACTCGAGCCATTCGCTGGTTTCCTCCGGGTCGATGTCCGGTAGATAGGACGCCACCCCCTCGCGGATCACCCGCACCCGGCCACCCTGCTGCGGCGCCTGCGACAGGTTCGGATCGCGGCTCTCGGCGGGAGCGGGGGCGGGGCTGGCTCCGGCGGATTTCGCCGGTGCTGGAGAGTGGATCAGGTCGGTCAAATCTGCTCCTCGTACAGGGGTGGACATGCTGATGGCGTCTTTATCCCCGGGCGGCTCGCGTGGTTGGCGGACCGCCCGCTTGCGTAAGGTTCGGGCACACTATCCATCCTTGCCGATAGCGCCGCCCAGGTCATCATCTCAGCCGTAAATCCAGTACCGTTCGACAGGCAAGGTGAGCATGGGAACGAGCCGCGGCCGCCGTGAGGAGCGGGGAGGACGATGAAGCTGCTGAACCCACGCGGGTTCGGGATGGTGTGCGCTACCGGTGCCGTCGCCATCGGATTGATCGTGGCCGGCTGCGCCAACCGAGTCGAGGGCACGGCGAGCCCGAACGCCGGCGATCTCGCGGCGTACAAGACCGAGGCGGCGTCCTCATCGGCGGCGGCGACCTCATCGCGGCGCGCGGCGGCGCAAGCCAAGGCCATCACCGACAACTGCGGCCAGTTCCCCCTCACCACGGGCATCGGCGTCACCCGGTACAACGAATTCGTCGGCGCGCACGATTCGAACGCGCCCGACTACACCGCCAAGCGGGACGCGGCCGCCCAGACTCTGGAGGACGCCGCGAACACGGTGGAGAGCGGCGTGCGCGCTGCCAAGGAAGATCTGCCGCCGGACTTGGCCGCAAAATTCACCGAGTACGTCAACGCGGCGCGCGCACTGGCCGCCGAGACGCGCACGATGACCTACACCGCCCCGGTCGGGGCGCTCAACGACGCCAGCAGACGGGTCAACGACGCGCGCAACGTCGTCCGGGACTCCTGCCCGAAACGATGAGAACGCCCACCGACACATCATCGCAACACGACATTCGGCAGCAATTTCGCCGGATCAGCTTGCGCTGAAGCCCGTAACCATGTTCGCTTGCATCTATCTATTGTCGGGAGTTGAGGAGGACACCACCGTGGTCGCCGCGGCGGACGCGCAGAACTACGCTCAGAAGCTTGGCATTGCACACGGCTTGGTTGTCCAGGAATTGGGCTGGGACGAGGACGTCGACGACGACCTGAGGGCCGATGTCGAAGACGCGGTCGGCGGCGAACTCGTCGACGAGGACTCCGACGAGGTGATCGACGTGGTGCTGCTGTGGTGGCGCGACGGCGACGGTGACCTGGTGGATGCGTTGATGGACGCGATCGGCCCGCTGGCCGACGACGGTTTCGTCTGGGTGCTCACGCCCAAGACCGGGCAGCCGGGACATGTCGAGCCGAGTGAGATTGCCGAATCGGCACCGACCGCCGGTCTGACCCAGACTTCGGCGATCAGTTTGGGCGCGTGGACCGGTAGTCGTCTGGTGCAGCCGAAGGCTCCCTCGAAGCAACGCTGACCCGCCGCGCTATGGTTTCCACCAGGCGGTGTCGCATGCCCGCCCGGTGGAACCCGACATGATGGAGGACTCGCTATGCCACTCGAGGTTGGCACCGTGGCGCCGGATTTCACGCTGAAAGACCAGAACAACCAGGCAGTCTCCCTGTCGGACTACCGCGGGAAGAAGAACGTGCTGATCGTCTTCTACCCGCTCGCCTTCACCGGGATCTGCCAGGGCGAGCTGTGCAAGGTCCGTGACGAACTGCCCAAGTTCCAGAACGACGGCGCGGAGATCCTCGCGATCTCGGTCGGCCCACCGCCGACCCACAAGATCTGGGCCGCCGAGCAGGGTTACACCTTCCCGCTGCTGTCGGATTTCTGGCCGCACGGTGCGGTGGCCCAGACCTACGGGGTGTTCAACGAGAAGTCCGGCTTCCCCAACCGCGGCACGTTCGTCGTCGACCGCGAGGGCTACGTCCGTTTCGCCGAGATGAACGGCCCCGGCGAGCCCCGTGACCAGGCGGCTTGGGAGAAAGCGCTCGCCGCGCTAGATTCATAGTCCGTCGGTAACGATCGGGGCGTATAGCTCAGCGGTAGAGCACTGGTTTTACACACCAGCGGTCGGGGGTTCGATCCCCTCTGCGCCCACTATGTTCAAGCCCAGGTCAGAGGCTATTTCTGATCATCTGGCGGTGTTCCCGCCAGCGGCCCGAAACGGGCCAGTGTTCCTACGGGCGGTCGAGCTAGGTGCCGGTCGCCTCGGTGTCCCCGCCGAACAGGGTCGCGCCGGTCGCTTCCAGAATCTCGGGCCGCACGTGGGCATAGACCCGTGCCAGCACCGCCGGATCATGGCCCAGCCACTTCGCCACCGCGATGATCGACGCACCCGAATCAATCAGGATGGTCGCGGCGGTGTGCCGGGTGTCGTGCAGCCGGATCACCGGCAGCCCGGCCGTTTTCGCCTGGCGCTGAAACTCGTCGGTGTACCACTCCGGCCGGATCGGCTCGCCATCCTCGCGGACGGCGAGGAGACATTCGTCGGTCCACTGCTGCCCTAGGGCCAGCGCCTCGGCCTTCTGGGCGAACCTTCAACCGGCCGAGAGCCTTCACCACGTCGGCCGGAAGCGGCAGGCTGCGGCGGGACCGCCGCGACTTCGGGTCGTCCTCCTCCACGTCCTTGCCCACGGCCACCCGGCCCCGGCGGACGTGCAGGGTGCGTTCTTCGATGCGAGACCACCGCAGCCCATGATTTCCGAGCGCCGCAGCCCGCACAGCGACAGCAGGAACAGCGCGTAGAGGCGGTGCTCGCGGACGTGTTCCCGGAATGCCCGGCTCTGGGTTTGCGTCCAGAACTCCATCTCGGCGTCCTCCACGTCGGGCCGCTTCACCAGCCGGGCGACATTGCGCGCGACCATGCCCTGTTTCATCGCGTCATCGAGCGCGGCCGAGAGCTGGATCAGGCCAGCCGTCCGCGCCGACCACCTCCCAGGTTCCATCGCTGTGCTGGAGGTAGCGCCGGTATACCAGGAACGGGCTGCTAACCTCACGGACGCAACATAATTCGAACAGTCAAAGGGGGGCTCAGTGACTGACTTCACGGTTGACGTGTCCAAGCTCGCCGGTTTCAAGTTGGATCTGAACGATGTCAGCGCCAACTTCACCTCCAACGCAAACCGACTACTACCGCGAGTAGCGCTAGCCGGGGCAAGCGGTCGAATGGCTGAGCTGACATCAGCGGTCCAGAAGCTCCAGAGCACGCTCTCCAGCGCACATCAACGCGACCTCGGGTTCTCGACACCCTGGCCACCAACCTGGGCACCGCCGCCACCCAGTTTCAAGACAGCGACGACCAGCACGCCACCGCCCTCACCCAGGCGACAACCACCATCGATGGACAAGCCGCCGCACCAACGAGCCCAACGACCGGGGTCACCCGATACAGCGGAATTCAGCTGCCCTCACTGCAGGACACGCAGGACGTGCAATGCACAGTTCGTCAGACCGTCACCGCGAGCATCGAAGTCCTGACTCCCTACGACGAACCCCTGAGCCAGGCCATCGGCATCAAACCCGTCGCCGACTATCTCACGCCGCTCGTCGCCGACTGGGAACACTTCCAAGAAATCGGCAAACGGATCGCCGTCCTGGGGCTCAACGATTTCGTCACCGCGCAAGACATCACAGGCGGTAATAACTGGTTACAGACCAGCTGGACCGGCTCGGCGGCGACCTCGTTCGGAACTACCGCGACGAGCCTCGCGACCGGGATCAATCAACGCAGCGAAGACCTCGACGCAATCGGCAAGATCGTCGAGAACGGTGGGCTGCTCCTAGAACGCCTCGTTTACAACCAAGCTGCTGGCCTACTGGCGGCCATCACCCAATCCATGAACTATCTCAACTTCACCCTGCCCCTCGGCGTGTGGGCACTACTGGGCGATAGCGATATGCAGGGCGCGATGCGGTCTCGAGTCTTCGGTGCCGTCGACACTCTCAAACGTGATGTCACAACCCGCAACGACGCAATCACGAGCGTCATCAACCGAATTGCTGGTGTCCTCGACTATCAACCCGGCCAAGCTGCGCCCAGCTACAACCCCAGCGAATTCGAACTCCCCACCAAAATCACCACCGACCTGGGCCCCAAACGCTACGGATACGGCGACAACGTCTGGTGGGAAGACACCCCCGCGCCTGATTCACGAGTTTAACCAGCGGCCACATTCGAGAGATGGCGAGCGAACAGAGACCCCATGGCATCGATACCCGATCCCCTTCCGTACCCACCCGACGACCCAGGACAAGGCGCTTGGCGTTCTCAACCGATCTACAGTCGCGGCGACGACATACTTTTTGCCAAAGTCGCCGCAGAAGCAGTGATCGCAGCCGACAGCAAAGGATGGACGCACGCTGCCGGGCACCTAAACCATTACCTCGAAAACAAGGGCACCGGCCTGGACCCCAAGGTCGACGAACTACTCCGAGACGTACCTGATGCCGACAGGGCTGCCAACAAATCGGCGGAAACCGAGATTCGGCGGATAGCCTCGGAAGCTTCGACTGCGAATAACTATGAGAATCCGGTGCAGTTTCAGTCGCAATGGTTGCCGAAGGGATTTTATATCCTCCAGTCGGTGAACCCCGACTGGTTTTTCGCGATGGGCGGCATCCAAATGTGCACCACCGGTGTTGTCACCGTTCGCAAGCCAGCTGATGACTCAGAGCCTCGGGTGACTGTCGAGTACAAGGTTTGGGTGCACGACCGATACAACTGGGATGGTAAAAAAAGCGTCGAAATCGCTGGCGTCACCGTGACGGACAAGCGTATGGGCGCGCTGCACACTGCAGGTTTGGCGCGCGAATATGACATGGATGGAACCAGCGGCGTTCGACATTACGAGGGAACAGTGCCTGCGGCGCAGGGCATCAACCTGCCCGGCGCACATGATAACCGAGATGGGAACAGGAGTGTCCCCACCCGATGACGCATCTAGTTAGCAGAGCCCGGACTTCGAAACTTGCTGGCCTAATCGCCGGGTTGATTGCCGCCACTGTCAGCGCTACGGGCTGTGGTGGCGAACATGAGACCACCGACTCACGTTCATCTCGAAACCCGACCGAGACAGTCGCCGAAATCACCACAGAGGCCGCCGAGTTTGGCGGAATTATCATCCCCGATGGGGTCACCGTCCTGGCCGCCCACACCGAAAGTGCCCTAGACACGGCGTACCAGCTCGCGCTACGTACCGATCCGCAGGGGCTCAGTAGATTTCTGACCGCATCGAACTTCTCGACACCCCTTACCAAGACGTACACGGTCACCGAACGAACAATCGCGGGACCACCGTTAGAGACTTCGCCCGCACTCTTGGAAACTGGAGACCGTATCCAGCGGCCGGGCGGTCGATATGTCAACAGGTCAGTCACGGTCGACGAGCGCGACGCGACAACCCGCTACGTCCACGTACAGCTGTTCACCACCTAACCGGCGGGGGTGGTTCTGGCTTACGCAGGCCAGGCCAGAGACGGTTTTCAGTGTCCCGTCAGTGTTCCCAAACGGGGCGATACGGGCCGGACACCGCGACACCAGCCGGACACGAAAAAGCCTCTGACCTGGGCAGTGCGGACGGGACGGGACGGTACCCGCCGGACGGTTCGGCGCAGCACAGGAGACGGCGCTGTATCGACCGGGGCCGTTCGTTGTTCGCCGAGCATGACCTGGTGGGTAAAGGCGTTTCTCCGGGCCGCGCGAGGGGTGACAGATTTCGACCCCGGGGTTGATGTTCACCGGCGCGTGCGGCGAGCAGAGTTGAGGATGTTCACCTGTGCGAGCCCGCGATGGTGGAAGGCATTCCGTAGGCAGTGATCCGTGCTGCGTGACCCGCTCGGCGATGCGCGGGTTGGCCTGCTTCGACGCGGGTATTCGCACGAAACCCAACAGCTTCGGTCCATCCCTAGGAGGATGCAATGAAGTACGTCGTTTCCTGGACATACCGTTGGAATGGCTCGGCGACCGAGAATGAAGACAGTATGCGGCGCGCGTTGGAAGTGTTCGCGAATTGGAAGCCGTCCGAAACCACGACATACCATCAATTCGTCGGCAGGCTCGACGGGAGGGGCGGGTTCGCGGTAATCGAGACCGACAACCCCTTGGACCTGGCCGATGGTCCGAACAAGTTCGGCTTCTTCGCCGAGTACGAGGTCTACCCGGTCGTGGAGATGGCCGAGGCCGCGCAAACCTTCCAGGAGGGCCTGGAATTCAGGGCGTCGATCGGCTGAACTGGGCGCGTTCAACTGGGTCGCAGTGGTGCCGTCGGCTGCAGGCGTGTGCGGTGATCACACGCCGCAGCCAACGTCGGGCCTCGAGCCTGGTCGCACGCAACGCGAACTACCCCACGTCGCGGCGCAGCCAGGTGACCTCGGCGCCGGATTCCGTGCCATAGCGGTAGATTTCGAGGTCCTCGTCCCAGGCGGTGCCGAGGGCGTGGTCGATTTCGTCGGCCAGGTCGTACGTGGAGTGCTTGCCGCGCTCGCGGGTCGCCTGGAGCATGGCGCGCAGGCGCATCTCGCCGATCATGATGTCGCCGTTGGCGCTGGTGGAGGCGTGCCAGAGGCCGAGGCCCGGGACGAAGCTGTAGCGCTCGCCGTCCACGCCGTCACTGGGTTCCTCGGTCACCTCGAAGCGCAGCACCGGCCAGGAACGCAACGATTGGGCGATCCGGGCGGCGGTGCCGACGGGGCCGATCCACTCGCTGGTCGCGCGTAGTTGTCCGTCGGCCGGTTGCGCGGTCCAGCGCATCTTCGCCGGAGCACCCAGCGCTGAGGTCAGCGCCCACTCGACATGCGGGCACAGCGCGGCAGGCGACGAGTGGATGTAGACAACACCCGCCGTCACGTCCGCGAACTGACTCGATGCGCGCACCACCAATACCTCCAGCTTCGACGAGGAACGTCTTCCCCAACGACTCGACGAACTGGCGTTGCCCGAGTGTACTGGAGTGCCCGAAGTTACACGTGTTACTTCGCAGCCGTGTTGCGTCCGGCCGACCTCTCCGCGATGACCGCATCGCTGAGCGGCGGCCAGGCCGCTCGCGCCCAGTCGCCGAAATTCTCGTCGCTCAGGGCGAGACACGCCAAACCGGTTTGCGGGTCAACCCATAAAAATGTCCCGGATTGGCCGAAATGTCCATAGGTTCGCGGTGAATTCGTGGCACCGGTCCAGTGCGGCGTCTTGCCGTCGCGGATCTCGAAGCCGAGCCCCCAGTCGTTGGGACGCTGCGAGCCGTAGCCGGGCAGCACGCCGTTGCGGCCGGGAAATTGCACGGAGGTGGCCTCGGCGTGCGTCTGCGCGGAGATCAACTGCGGGTTCAGCAATTCGGCGGCGAAGCGGGCCAGATCCGCGGCGGTGGAGCGTCCCGCGTGCCCGGCCGAACCAGCGAGCACCGACGCCGCCATCCCCAGCGGCTCGAACACCGCTTCGCGCAGGTACTCGTCGAACGCGATACCGGTCTGCTCGGTGACGAACTCCGCGAGCACCTCGAATCCCGCACTCGAATAGATCCGTTTGGCGCCGGGAGCCGCCTGAACATCGGTGGTGTCGAACGCTAGTCCGGAGGTGTGTGCCAGCAGATGACGCACTGTGGCGCCGGATGGCCCCGCGGGCTGGTCGAGTTCCACCGCCCCCTCTTCCAGGGCGACCAGTACCGCGTAGGCGACCAACGGTTTGGTCACCGACGCGAGCGGGAACACGCGGTCGACATCGCCCTCGCTCGCGGATTCGCCGTCCGCAGTGACCATCGCCGCCGCCGCGTGACGAACCGGCCATTCCCGAATCTGTTCGAGTGATCGCACGCTGAGAGCCTACGAGAGCATCGTCGGTGCTGTTGCGGCGCCATGACCGAAAAGCCCACGGCGCACGGCGACGTCGCGGCCCGGTCGCCGACGTTTTGCACCACGACTTCGACCGGCACCGCGAAATGCGGGCGACCGCCCAGTGGTGAACCCGGGGCCGGCTTCCGCGATCGGCGTCGCACGCTGCGATGGGACACGCCACGGTCGTGCCGGTTTCTCCGCTACCAAGCGCATGGCGGCATTCACCGTGGCCGGTCGACGGCTTACACTCGCGGCGCCTGGCTCAGCGAGCTATCCACCGGTGAACCGATCGTGGAATCGAAGGACCTCATGGCAGAACCGCCGCTCACCATCGACGCCTACCTCGCCGCGTTACCCGAGGACGTACGAGTCATCCTCGACGCGATCCGGCGCACTATCCGGGCAGCGCTACCGGACGCGACCGAGGCGATCAGTTATGGCATCCCCACATTCCGGCTGCGGGGTCACGACATCGTTCATTTCGCGGGCTGGAAGCGGCACGTCAGCCTCTACCCGGTCCCCGAAGGCGACCCGGCATTGGCGCGCGCGGTCGAGCCGTACCGGGCGGGAAAGGGGACGCTGAGATTTCCGCTCGACGAACCGGTCCCGCACGACTTGATCGGACGCATCGCGACCGCACTCGCCGCGCGCCGCGAAAACTGACATTTCACGCACGGCCAGCCTCGCGAGTCGACCGGTCGGCGGTTACCAGTCGGCTTCGGTGTACTTGATGATGCCGCGAATGTTCTTGCCGTCCAGCATGTCCTGGTATCCCTGGTTGATCTCGGCCAGGCGGTAGCTGCGGGTCACCATGGCGTCCAGCTCGAGCTGGCCGGATTTGTACAACGCGAGCAGGCGCGGCGCGTCCTGGCGGGCGTTGCCGCCGCCGAAGATGCAGCCCTTCACTGTCTTCTGCAGCATGGACAGCAGGAAGCTGTTCAGCTTGACGTCGTCGGAGTCCATCCGGCCCATCGAGGTGACCACCAGGGTGCCCGCCTTCGCGGTGAGGATCAGGCCCTGCTCGATGTATTCGCCGTGCATCTCTCCCATGGTCAGGATGACCTTCTCCGCCATCCGGCCCTCGGTGGCCTCCATCAGCGGCATGATCGCGGCGGCCATGCTCTCGTAGGTGTGTGTGGCGCCGAACTTCTGGGCCTGTTCCCGCTTCCACGGATTCGGGTCGATGGCGACGACTTTCGAGGCCCCCGCCAGCGCCGCGCCTTGCAGAGCGCTGATGCCGACGCCGCCGATGCCCGCGATCACCACGGTCTCCCCCGGCGACACCTGGGCGACGTGGGTGGACGAGCCGAAGCCGGTGGGCACGCCGCAGCCGACCAGGCAGGCGACCTCGAAGGGAATGCTGGGATCGATCTTCACCACCGAGGTGTGGTGCACCGTCATGTACGGCGCGAAGGTGCCCAGTAGGCACATCGGGATGACGTTCTCGCCACGGGCGCGGACGCGGTAGGTGCCGTCGCTGATCGCCTGGCCGAGCAGCAGTCCCGCGCCGAGGTCACAGAGCGCCATGTGTCCGGCGACGCAGGCCGGGCAGCGGCCGCAGGCCGGGATGAACGACAGGATCACGTGATCGCCGACCTGCAGATCGGCCGGACAGTCCGGACCGAGTTCGGTGATCACGCCCGCCCCCTCGTGCCCGCCCAGCACCGGGAAGGACGGCATCGGGGTCGCGCCCGTCACGATGTGGTGGTCGGAGTGGCACATGCCCGCGGTCTCCAGGCGGATCCGCACCTCGCCGGCGACCGGGTCGCCGAGCTCGATCTCCTCCACCGACCACGGCTGGTCGATCCCCCACAGGATCGCGCCCTTCGTCTTCATTCCGTCGACCCTCTCGCATGCACGTGCTCACCTGTGACTGCACCTACAGTACGAGAAAATGTAACACGTTCTAGTAACGGCAGTCACTCCATGAGTCGGTGTGCCCGCTCGAACAACTCCAGCGCGATCGTGTGGAGGAAATCGCCGACCTGCTCGGGCGCCTTGCCCGCGAACGCGCGGGCGTGCGTGCCCTCCAGAACGATGCCGAGTTTGAAGCAGGCCAGCACCGTGTACCACGGCATGGCGGTCAGATCCCGATCGGAGAACTGCGCGTAGTGCGCGATCATTTCCGCCGGGGTCGGCAGCCCACCCACCGCGCCGAGCTTGCCGACCAGCGCCGCGATGGCGCTACCCGGCACCGGCCGGGTAGCGACCTGCCAGCCGAGGTCGAGCAGCGGGTCGCCGATGGTGGACATCTCCCAATCCACCATCGCCGCCACCTGCGGGCTGTCGAAGGAGAACATCATGTTCGCCAGATGGCAGTCACCATGCAGGATGCCGGGGGCCCACTGGGCGGGACGATTGCGGTCCAGCCAGTCGCCCACCGCCTGCACCCCGGGAATCTCCGGGCCCGGGTAACCCTCGTTGGCCGAGTAGGACTCCAGCTCGCCGAGCCAGCGCGGCACCTGACGTTCCAGGAAGCCCTCCGGCTTGCCGTAATCGGCCAGACCGAGCGCCCGGTAATCCAGCGCGCCGAGCCGCGCGATGGCCTCGACCGCGGACAGCCCCATCTGCCGGCGCATCTGCGGATCGCCGGCGTACGCCTGCGGCAGTTCGTTCTGCGGGTTGAAACCCTCGATCGGCTCCATCAGGTAGAAAGCCGCCCCCAACACCGATTCGTCGGGACAGGCCGCGATCACCCTAGGCGCGCGCACCTGCGTGCCGCCCAGCGCACCGAGCAGACGAGCCTCGCGCCGGATCACCTCGTTGCTCTTGACTCGCAGGTGCCTCGGCCCGCGGCGCAGCACATACGACCGGCCGCCGCGGGTGAATCGGAGCATGACGTTCTGCGTGCCGCCCCCCAGCGCGGTCACGTCCTCGAAATCACCGGCAGGCAGACCTCGGTCTGCCATCCACGCGCCGACGACGGCGAAGTCGACAATCGCGGGATCCACATCGGCCGGTTGCGCGATAGCCATGCCCCACATTGTGCACCGGCCGTCGAGCGGAACTGAAGGCAGATGACTACAGTCTGATACGACTGGCGCGGCGTAGGGTTTCCCACACCATGCACACGCTGTTGATCGACAATTACGACTCGTTCACCTACAACCTGTATCAACTGATCAGCGAGGTGAATCGCGTCGAGCCGACGGTCGTGCGCAACGATGACGCGCACACGGTCGCCGAACTCGACCTCGGGCGTTTCGACAACGTGGTCGTCTCGCCGGGACCGGGACGTCCGGACGTGCCGCGCGACGTGGGAATCTCGGCGGCGGTGATCCGAGAGACCGAGCTACCCCTACTCGGCGTGTGCCTCGGCCATCAAGGCGTCGTGGTCGCCGCGGGCGGCGTGGTCGCCGCGGCCCCCGCCGCCAGACATGGCTACCTCGATCGGATCGAGCACGACGACCGGGATCTGTTCGACGGAATCCCGCAGGGCTTCACGGCTGTGCGCTATCACTCGCTGTGCGCGTTGCGGCCGCTGCCGGACGATCTCGAGATCACGGCGGTAGCCGCGGACGGCGTGATCATGGGCGTGCGGCACCGCACCCGGCCGCAGTGGGGGGTGCAATTCCATCCGGAATCGATCGCCAGCGAGTTCGGTGCGAAACTGCTGCGTAACTTCGCGAAACTCACGGTGGCGCGCCGGGTTCGGCCGAACCGTCCCGACTCCCGCGAATCGGTCGTCGCGCAGCGCGAAGTCACACCGGAGCGGGTGGCGGCGGGTTCTTCGCAGCCCGAGCCGGGCGCGAGGTCCGGCGCGCGCGTTCCGCAGACACCCGCGCAGTTCGCGGCCCCCGCGGGCGGATTCGATCGCCCCCGCGGAACATCCACCGCGCGGACGGATTCGACTCGCCGAGAACAACCACCACAGCGGATCTTCCAGCTGCGACAGGACGTGATCGAGCGTGCCATCGACGCCGAGAGCGCTTTCGTGCGGCTGTATGCCGACTCCCCTACGGCCTTCTGGCTGGACAGCGAGTATGTGGAGCCAGGAGTGGATCGATTCTCCTTCCTGGGCGATGCGAACGGTCCGCTGGCGGAGGTGGTGCGTTACCGCGTCGGCGACGGCGAGGTCACCATCGAATCGTCCGACGGGCATCGGCGCATCCGCCACGGCGGCATCCTCGACATCCTGGCCGCCGAACTGCGGACGCGCCGGCTCGAACCACCGGATCTGCCCTTCGATTTCGTCGGCGGATACGTCGGCTACCTCGGCTACGAGGTCAAGGCCGATTGCGGCGGCGAGGCGGTCCACCGCGCGCCCACGCCGGACGCGCAATGGATCTTCGCCGACCGACTGGTGGTGGTCGACCATGTGGCCGGGCGCACGTATCTGCTCGCGCTGAGCGAGACACCGGATACCGCCCTTTCCGGCGCGGACTGGCTGCGCGCTACCCGCGAGATCTTGGAAACCCTTCCGACCTGGTCGAATCCTTCGGCACTGGAGGTGGAGCCGGACAGCGCCGCCGTCGCGCCGCTGCTCACCCGCGGCCGCGAGCGCTACCTCGCCGACATCGCGGTTTGCCAGGAGCGCCTGCACGCGGGCGAGTCCTATGAGATCTGCCTCACCGACAGCGCGACGGTCCCCGCCGCCACGGCCGACGGTCTCGATTTCTATCGCACACTGCGCCGCTGCAATCCGGCGCCCTATGCCGCGTACCTGCGTTTCGATGATCTCGATATCGCCTGCTCGTCACCAGAGCGCTTCCTGAAGATCAATCGTCACCGCATCGTGGAGAGCAAGCCGATCAAGGGCACCGCGCCCCGCGGCGCCACGCCCGAAGAGGATGAGCGCCTGCGCCGCGAATTGGCCGACAGCCCGAAGACCAGGGCAGAGAACCTGATGATCGTCGACCTGTTGCGCAACGATCTCGGCCGGGTCTGCGAGATCGGCAGCGTGTACGTGCCGAAGCTGATGGCGACCGAGCAGTACGCCACGGTACATCAGCTGGTGTCGACCGTTCGCGGCAAGCTGCGGCCGGACGTCGACGTAGTCGATTGCCTGCGCGCGTGCTTTCCCGGTGGCTCGATGACCGGTGCACCGAAGCTGCGCACCTGCGAGATCATCGATGGGCTGGAAACCGAAGCGCGCGGGGTTTATTCGGGCACCATCGGCTTCCTCGGACTGGGCGGCACCGCCGATCTGAACATCGTGATCCGCACCGCCGTGCGCTACGACGGTCGCTGGCGGATCGGAGCGGGCGGCGCCATCGTGCTCGACTCGGACCCGACGGAGGAGTATCACGAAGTGCTCCTGAAGGCGGCCGCCACCGTGCGCGCCGCCGACCGGGCGCGCCGCTGACCTGGAGCATCGTTCCTATCTGCGCCGCTCGGTCGGGTTTCGCCGCGGCGCGTCGGACGCCTGCGGCGGCGGCGTGCTCGAGCCGGTCAGCCTGCCCAGCAGCGAGATGCCCGGCAACTCGGCCAACTTCCCGAGCACATCCTCGCCGCGCGTGATCACCGCCTCCAGTCCGGGCAGCAGCCGGTCGTAGGCGGCGAAGGCCGGGTCGGCGAGCGCCAGGGTGCGGTCGAGGCGATCGATGGTGGAATTCAGCCGCTCGATCGTGATCGAGAGACTCTCGACCAGGTCGGGCAGCTGCGCGGCCAGCTGAGCCGACGCCGGCGGCAGCCGCACCGCCGCGTCGAACGCTGAGGTCGCGGTCAGCTGGGCGGCTTCCAGCGCCTGGCCCGCCGCCTTCTGGGCCGCTTCGACCGCGGCCTGCGCGGCGCCGCGGACGTCGGCGGCGGGCAGCTTCGGGGTCGGCGGCTTACGACCCGGGCGTTTCGGGTTCGTCATGAGAACACTGTGCCGCACCGGACGGCGCACCGGCGGTATTGCCCGAGCAGCCGGTTTGTGTCGGATCCCGTCGGCGGCTTCGACGGACGCGGGCGCGCCCCGCCGAAAGACCTCCCTCTGCGGTTCGGCGTGTCGGAGGGTCGTGGCATAGTTCGAGCACCATGAAACTCAGCAAGGGCGCGAACGCAGCGGTACCGACATCCCTTCTAGCCGTGGTTGTTTCATGGCGATCGGAGCATTCGGTGGACGCGCACGCCTTGCTGCTGGACGCGTCCGGTGCGGTGCGCTCGGACCGGGACCTGGTGTTCTACAACGCGCCGCGACATGTCTCCCAGGCGGTCACGCTCGATCAGGAACCCGCCCCGCGAACCGCGCGATTGAGCGTCTCGCTGCCGCGCACCGAATCCGACGTCGATCGCATCGTCGTCTCCGGCTCGGTGGACGAGGGAACCTTCGACGACATCCTCGGGTTGACCGTCGCCGTGCACGCCGTCGACGGCGCCGTCGTATCGTTCGACATCGATGACGTGGACGCGGTGCCCGCCTTGATGTTCGGCGAGTTCTATCGCCGTGCCGGACAGTGGCGGTTCCGCGCGATCGGCCAGGGCTGGTCCAGCGGACTGGCCGGATTGGTGGCGGAGTTCGGCGTCCAAGTCAACAATCCGTCCGAGCCGGCCCGCACCACACATCCGACCAACCCATTCCGCGTGCACCGGTCCACGCGCACTTCACCAACGCAGGAACGGCTTTCGACGCGGCAAACAACCGGGTCGCAGCTCGGGCCCGCCTCCGCCCGGCACGATTCCGCAGCTCGGCATCGTCCACCCGGACCGGGCCCGTCACCAGGGAACGGGGCGGGCGCCACCGCGCCGCTGGAGCGACCGGATGGGACAAGCGGCGTCTCGGAGAATACGTCGGTGCTACGGATCTCCGACGACGGCGGCCCTGTCGATGTCGAGGCGGTGCCGAGCGAGCAAGCCGGAATACGCGGTCGGTCGACGCAGCAAGAGCACGACGAATCCGCACGGTCACGCACACCCCTGCTCGATCGTGCGGAGACGTCGGTCATGCCCCGGACGAACTCGCACCGTCCGGTCGAGCTGACTCGATACCTGCCGGGAACCGAATCGGTCACTCCCCCACCGCCCGCGAATCCCGAACGCGCCGACTGGCATCCGGATCCGGAGAACCCGCAACGCATGCGTTGGTGGGACGGCACCGAGTGGACCGCGGACGCCTACCTCCGCCCCGCGCCCGACGGGCGGCATTGCGGGCGCTGCGCAAGCCCATTGCGCCGCAAGATGTTCGGCGGTCTCGCGCCTTGCGGCCGGTGCGAGCCGGAGATCGAGGAGTACCTCACCCACTGGCACCCGCGAGCCTGGCGGGTACTCACCACACACGGTCCGCGCGGCCCCGAGTGGGCGGCCCTCTGGGCGTCGTTGCGCTATCAGCGCATCGACGCGGACGCGGGTCGCGTGGCGCTGCGTGATCTGGCGCAGACCTACGTGGAGCGGCTGGTCACCTTCGCCTTCGCCGATGGCGAGGTCCGGTCGGCGGAGCTCGAACTGTTCGAGCAGGCCGTCACCGAACTCGCACTCGGCGGCCCGCTGATCGAGGACCTGCGCAGGCGGATGAACCGCGGCAATACGCTGTACCGGCTGCGCTCGGGCGACCTGCCGCTGGTTCGCACGCCGGGCCTGCACCTGGACCCCGAGGAGACAGTGCACGTGGATCTGCCCGCGACCCATGTGCGTCAGCTCGCCCGCGGACCGAAACTGACCGAAGGCAGGCTGATCGGCAGCAACAAGAAGCTGCGCTTCGTCGGCGACGGCACGGGCACCGAAATGCCGTGGTCCCGCGTCGTTTCGGTGCATGCGGAACAGGGTGCGGTGGTGATCGCGGCGACTTCCGCGCGCGGTGGCGCGACCTTCGCCGTCGCCGATCCCGACTACGTCGCGGCCGCGCTGGAGGGCGCCCTGCGGGTATCCAAGCGCCTGGTGCTCACCCCGGGCCAGCGTGACACCCGCAGCATCCCGCAGGACGTGAAAGCCCAGGTGTGGCAGCGGGACGGCGGCAAGTGCGTCGAATGCGGCGACGGGCACTACCTGGAGTTCGACCACATCATCCCGCTCAGCCGAGGCGGCGCGACCAGTGCCGCCAATCTCCAGATCCTGTGCCGCTCATGCAACCGCGCCAAGGGTGCCCGAATCTAGCGCTCCCTGGCCTCGGCCGACCGTCCGTCACCCGAGACCAGGCTCTTTGGTGCGCCAGGACCAGTTCACCGCAACGGCAGCAGCCGCGGCGGCGACCAAAGCCCTCGCATCACCTCGGCGTCCGGCTCGTACCAACGCAGGGTCAACGAAAACTGGCCCGATGCCGGGATAGGCAGCCAGTTTCCAGCCGGAACGCTCGGCCCGGGATCGGTGGACTGAACCGCGACATCCACGGAGCCATCGAGGTTGGGCACCACTGGAACTCGGTCACCCACCGCGTAGATTCCCGCCGGATTGGGCACCAGGTAGTTGTCGGCGTCGTATGCGGTCAGCGACCAGAACGCGCCGGCCGGCGGCAGTTGGCCCGGCGCGAAGTGCAACCCGAAACGGCCCTCGTTATGGTGGGCGTCAACCGAGGCGAACACGGTCGGAAACCAGACGTCCTCGGGCAGGCCGGCGCCGAGAGCCACCCGCGCGATGCTGGCACGCAGCAGGTAGTTGGTGCCGTACCTACCGAACTCGGGGTCGACGAGCCAGCCGTACTCGTTGGCCGATCGTTCCCCCATGTACACCGGGATCTGCTGCTGCGCCATCCGCGCGACGGCGGCCAGTTCGGCATCCGAGAGCCCCTCGACCGCACCCCCTGGCCGGATGCCGATGGTCGCGAAGTGGCGCAGGGCGGGCGCGTCCTGCGGCGCGGGCGGATTGATCGACATCACCGCGCACATCCGGTCGAAAAAGACGCGCGCGTCCATCTCCGCGACCTGCTCGGGAGGCGGCTGCGCCGGCTGCTCGCCGGGCGGGGCGGCGCTCGGCGCGGCGGCGCCCCCGATCCACGCGCTCAGCGGAACCAGTTTCAGCTCCTGCTGCAACGCCCGCACGACCGGCAGGTCGTCGTCTGCGCCGACCTGAATTCGCACGGTCAACCAGACCGTCGGTGTCGGCACCGGCAGCTGTGTGAGGTCGTCGGGTAGCGCACCCGACCAACCGGGGCCGGTCACCACGTAGGTATACGGCGGCGACGCCGCCTTCGCCTGGGGCCGCGCGCTGCTCGGGTTGTGCACGTTGTTCGTCCACGCGTCGAGCAGCTGCGCCAACCAGAACCGCCGCCCGCCTATCGCGGGTATTTGCAGCACCATCGGCTCTGCTCGCAGATCCAGCCAGGCGGTCGAACGCAGGGTGTCCCGGTCCAGCCGCACCACGTCGCGCTGCGCCGGGGTGGGCAAGGATGCGGCGTGCTGGAATCGGTTGGCGGGTGCGCTCTTCTCCGCCGCCGCGCGGGTGCGGTCCATCAAGATCAAGGGGTAGCCGAATACATAGGCATCTTTGGCGATCGAGGCGGCGTCGCCGACCACGACAGTGGAGTCGTCGTCGCCGGATCCGCCGCACGACGCCAATCCCAGCGCCGCGACCGATGACGCCGCGATACCCAGCGCCGCTCGCCGCGATACCGCGAACTTGCCGTGATCCATGATCCTGCTCCGCCTCCGATCCGGTCGGGCACCGCGCGAGATCCGCACCGGAGTATAGCCGCCGAGGACGGTGAAAATCCGAGGTCAGCGCCCGAGTGGTGGAACTGGTCCGGGCCGCGGAGTGATCGGCGGGCGGGCCCGCCGACCGCGCGTGTGCAGGGGCCGATGATCCAACGGCCGAAGCGCCGGGGATCGACATCCGACGCTGCGGGATCCAGCCGAGCGGTTTCGACCGTGACGATCATCTGCGCGCCTGCGCCCGCCCACACCCCGGCACGTCGTGCGGGCGGCGACCGGCGCGTGGTCTTTCGACTTCGCTCGCCGGCGGGTCCGCCGCTCCCCTCGGACTGTCACCTTCGGCAGACGCGTCCGGCCGTTGCCGCCGCGCGCAGCGCCCGGACCGATGATCGGGTATGGGGTTCGCGGTTCAGATCTGCAGGATGGTGTTCATGATGGTGCCTGCACTGGTGGCGACCACCCCGCCGAGCATCGCCCCCGCGATCATCTTCGGCGACTGCAACGAGCCGCCGCTCCATTTCTCCCAGGCGAAGCGACCGCCCGCGTAGATGATGCTGACGATGCCCGACAGCAGCGCGAACCAGGTGAAATAGCGGACGAACTGTAAGAGCTTGTCCGCCAATGGCGGCGCCTCCGGGGTCGGGTTGCCGATCTGCGCCAAGGTCGTGAATGAATCGCCGACCGACGCCAGAATATTGCTCACCGTCTACTCCCTATACTCGATTACAATCCCGCCGCAGCCGACCGCCTTCACGAAAGCTGTTCGGCCACCGATAAATTCAGTCATGGATGAGGATACGGGCCCCGGGCGGCAGATGGTGCGCGCACTGCGCGGAGCACTGGCGGACCCTGCGAAGACATCGATCACAACCCCGCCCCAACCCCACTGCCACAACCCCACCGCCCCGTGGTCGTGACGAGCCCCGTCGGCGGATCCGGCGCCACGCGACAGCCAGAGGTCCGTACCCAGCCCATCATCCAGAGCTACGGCCGGCCCGGCAAGGACGGAAAGACTCGAACTTCCCTGTGCTGCACCGACCCGACTGCATCACGTTCGGCGAACGGATACCATCGTCACAGCGAATCACTTTCCCCTGTCCCGAATCCAGAATGAGCGAACGACGATGATCCTGGCCGCCGCTTTTGACACCCTGGCGCAGATCGGCAACCCGACTCCAGAAGCACCGCCGATCTCCGACAAGTTCCTCCAACTGGTCCGCTACCTGACGTGGTTCGTACTCCTGTCGGGCATCTGCGGAATCATCTACGCCGGTGGCCGCTTCGCCTGGGAGAAGTGGACCGGCGGCGGACTCGAGTCGCCGAAGATGGTGGCCGGAGCCATGATCGGCGGCGTAGTCGCCACCAGCGCCGGCACCATCATGAACGCGGTCATCGGCTGACGAGGCCCGTCCCGAAATCCAGGTCCGCCATAGCATCTCGCTATCAAACCTGGACAGGCCGGATCCGCGCTGTTCGACGCACACCTGCCGCCGGTGCGGCCCGCGACGACACCATGCTGGAGCGCGGCAAGGTGCAGGCATGACCGGGAACTCTTGGCCTGCGACGGCCCGTCAACACAGGATGCCCGCGGCGCGCAGCCGGTCCGGGACGCGCCGAGCAGTCGCGCATTCGACCTGATCGATGTCGTCGAGGGCGAAGAATCCCCCGTTGTCCACCGCCCGGTCGGACAGCGCGTCCAAAGTCCGCAGCAGTCCGCGGTCGGCGCGGCCGAGGCCGATGAACTGCCAGAAGGCCGGTAGCCTCGCGCATGAGCGCCGCGATCTTCGCGCAGACCATCGTTGGAATCGGACCGAGTGTAACCATCGCTTTCGCACGGTGTCGTTCCTAGATTGGATGCCGCTGTTCCATGTCGATCGATCACCCCCCGAAGGAGAGCCTTCCCGATGACCGAACCCGACCTGTCCAAGGACTGGAGCTTCGAGACGAAGCAGATCCACATCGGACAGATTCCGGATGGCGCTACGAACGCCCGCGCGCTGCCGATCTACCAGACCACCTCCTACACCTTCCGCGACACCGCGCACGCGGCGGCGCTGTTCGGCCTGACCGAGCCGGGCAACATCTACACCCGGATCATGAACCCCACCCAGGACGCCGTGGAACAGCGCATCGCCGCCCTGGAAGGTGGTGTCGCCGCACTCCTGCTGGCCTCCGGACAAGCCGCGGAGACCTTCGCGATCCTCAACATCGCCGGAGCGGGCGACCACATCGTGTCCAGCCCGCGGCTCTACGGCGGCACCTACAACCTCTTCCACTACTCGCTGCCCAAGCTCGGCATCGAGGTCTCTTTCGTCGACGATCCCGACGATCTGGACCAGTGGAGGGCCGCGATCCGCCCGAACACCAAGGCGCTCTACGGCGAAACGGTGTCCAACCCGCAGAACCACATCCTGGACATCCCGGGCATCGCGGATGTCGCCCACGACAATGGTGTTCCGCTGATCGTGGACAACACCGTCGCCACCCCGTACCTGATTCAGCCGCTCGTGCACGGCGCGGACATCGTGGTGCACTCGGCCACCAAATACCTCGGCGGCCATGGCGCGGCCATCGCGGGCGTGATCGTCGACGGCGGTCGTTTCGACTGGACCGGCGGCCGGTTCCCCGGCTTCACCGAGCCCGACCCGAGCTACCACGGCGTCGTGTACGCCGAGCTCGGCGCCCCCGCCTACGCGCTCAAGGCGCGGGTGCAGTTGCTGCGCGACCTCGGCGCGGCGGTTTCACCGTTCAACGCCTTCCTGATCAGCCAGGGTCTGGAGACGCTCAGTCTGCGGATCGAGCGACACGTGCAGAACGCCGAGGCGGTGGCGGAGTTCCTGACCACGCGCCCGGAGGTGACCTCGGTGTCCTACGCCGGTCTGCCGTCGTCGCCGTGGTACGAGCGGGGCCGCGCCCTCGCGCCGAAGGGCACTGGCGCCGTGATCGGCTTCGAGCTGGCCGGCGGTGTGGACGCGGGCAAGCGCTTCGTCGAAGCGCTGCGGCTGCACAGCCACGTCGCCAATATCGGTGACGTGCGCTCGCTGGTGATCCACCCGGCCTCGACCACCCACTCCCAGCTGACGCCCGAGCAACAGCTGGCCGCGGGCGTGACGCCGGGCTTGGTCCGGCTCGCCGTCGGCATCGAGGGCATCGACGATATCCTCGCCGACCTGCGCGCCGGCTTCACCGCGGTAGATTCCTGACGCGGATTGCCCCGGGTCACGCGATCCGGGGCAATCGCCATTTCCAGATCAGGGGATTTCGCCGACATCGGGGCGGAAGCCCGTTTCTCGCTTGATTTCGTGATTACCGTCGAAAAAGACGTGGAAACAGCTGACATCGGCAACCCTGCGCTGCCGCCGATATCCATGGCTCCGCGGGAATTCGGGCTGCAATTACTACCGCGAACCGAGCTATCGAATGAAGTTCGACTTTCACGCATCCGAAAGGGGCAGCGGACCGAACTAGAAAGGTAGCTATATGTCCTCTTCAGAATGAGGTGGGTAACTCCATGGGCATAGAAACCCCTGAAACTCCAGCACACCCCTTCTTTCGCCGCGCCGCCACCCTGATCGTGGCGGGCGCGATCCCGCTGTCGGTGGTCGGTGCCGCGACCGCCACCGCCGACCCACTGGTGCCCGAGATCTCCATTCGGATCCCCTTCGCACAGATTCCCTTCGCACCGACACCCGCGGTCGGCGCGGTAGCTCCGGTCACCGATCTCGTCGGCCCCGATGCCGTTGCACCCGACGTCGCCCCCGCACCACCGGTTTCCACCGGACGCAACGACTTGACCACCAACCGGCCGATGCCGGACCCGAACGTGCTCGCCCCCGTCGTGCCGCAGCGCCTGCACTTCCCCGGCGCGCCGGCCCCCAGGGTCGCACCGATTGAAGCGCCGCCCGGCACGCTGCGAGTTGGTTCCATTGTGATCGGCCGGCCCGACTTCCTGACTCCCGACCAGGGCAAGCTGGTCAACGATGCGATCGCCGGCTCGGAGGCCGGCATGGCGCAAACCTTCGATTCGGCGGGGTTCGAGCCGTCCCGCTCCGACCGGATGGCCGCGGACATCATCGGCTCCACCGCGGTCGGCGCCTCGGTGGGCAGCATGGTGGCGGCTCCTGTGGCCTCCATCGGAGCGGTCATCGGCGCGGTCTGCGGTGCCATCGCCGGCCTGCCGATGTTCCCGACCGGGACAGTTGCCGTCATGGGCTTCGGCGCCGCCATCGGCTACGGGTTCGTCGCCTCCCCCGCCATCGCTCTCGGCGCGGCCATCGGCGCAGGTGTCGGCGTTGCGCAAGGCCTGCTCGCCCCGCCCACCGTTCCCGCCTCGTAATCCGGCTGCCCGGCAATTCTGGCGCGCGACGCGGTTCGCGCCGCGCAGAGTGGATCGCGGCCGGATCAATTTCATCTGCGCGCAATTCAGACGGAAGGCCCGGTTGCGACCGGGTCTTCTTGGTCGCGAACAGATGTTTGGCTGCGCGGTGACCGGCTATCGCGTTGAAGACCGGCGGATACCACTGGCCGGTCGCCGCACAAGGAGGTATGACATGAGCACCACCGATAAGGCGAAGAACAAGGCCGAGAAAGTCGCCGGTCAAGCGAAGGAAAAGTTCGGTACGGCCACCGGCGACCGCAAGAAGAGGGATGAAGGCCGGACCGATCAGATCAAGTCCGACGTGAAGGACGCGGGCGAGAAGGTCAAGGACGCCTTCCGGCACTGACACCGCGTCGCGGTCACCGACTGCTATCCGCTCCCGGCCCATGCTGGTCACGCGACTGGTCTGCGCTCGTGGGCCGGTCGGCGGTGCCCCCGCCGGTCGCCTGCTCGTCCGTCACGAGCCGCAATTGGCTCGGCCACCAGATTCCACGCCCGATCAGGCTGAACAACGCGGGAATGACCACGGTGCGCACCACGAACGTGTCGAGCAGGATGCCGAGACCGACCACGATTCCGACCTGGGTGAGCGTGATCAGCGGGAGCACGCCGAGCACACAGAACACCGCGGCGAGCACGATACCGGCACTGGTGATCACCGCGCCGGTCACCGACACCGCGCGCACCATGCCCTGCGTGGTGCCGTGCCCAGGGGTCTCCTCGCGCGCCCTGGTCACCAGGAAGATCGTGTAGTCGACCCCGAGCGCGACCAGGAACAGGAACGCGAACAAGGGAACGCTGATGTCCAGCGCGGGAAACCCGAACACGTGTTCGCTCATCCAGCTGCCGAGCCCGAGCGCGGCCAGCGCGCTGAGGACGGTCACCGCGACCAGGACCACGGCGGCGGGAATGGCGCGCAGCAGCACCAGCAGGACCACCAGAACGACGACCAGGATCAGGGGAATGATCACCTTTCGGTCCGCGGACGCGGCGGTCTGGATGTCCAGCACCTGGGCGTCGGTGCCGCCGACGAGCGCGTTCGCCCCGGATACCGGAGTCAGCGACGCGCGCAGCGCCGCGACCGTGTCGAAGGCCCGTGTGGAGGCCGGTGGCGCGTCGATCACCACCGACCATCGGGTGAGCCCGGCCGGGGAGGTTCCGGTCTGCCAGGTCAGCACGACTCCCTCGGTGTGCCGCAACGCCGCCTCGACTGCCGCGGCCGCGCCGCTGTCGGCGACCACGATCGCGGGATCGGACGCTCCGGACGGGAAATGCTGCGCGAGCGCGTCGAATCCCGCCACCGACTCGGCGCGGACCCGGAACTGCTCGGTCTGCGAGAGCCCGACTCGCACTGTCAGCAAACCGGTGGCGCAGATCGCGAGCACCGCGATCGCGCATCCGGCGATCAGTGCGGGCCTGCGTACCACGCGCGCGGCGATCGCATGCCAGATTCCCTCCCCGGTGGCATCGCGGGCGTCCGCGCGCGGCACCAACGGCCAGAACACATTGCGCCCGCACAGCGCGAGCGCGGCAGGCAGCGCGAGCAGCACGAACACCACCGCGACCAGCAAGCCGAGCGCGGCCATCACGCCGAGACTGCGTGTACTCGGCACCGACGCGAGCAGCAGCACCAGCAGCGCGGCGACCACGGTCACGTTGCTCGCCAGGATCGCGGGACCGGCCCGCCGCACCGCCTGCCGCAGCGCCGCCCGGTGATCCGACTCCCGGTGCAGCTCGTCGCGGTAGCGCGAGACCAGCAGCAGCGCGTAGTTGGTGCCCGCGCCGAACACCAGCACACTGGTGACGCCGGAGGTCGAGCCGTCGAAGGCCAGCGGCGTCACGCGCGCCAGGGCGGTCGCGGCACTGGTGGCGACCCGGTCGGCCGCGCCGACCACCGCCAGTGGCACCAACCACAGCACCGGGGAGCGATAGGTCGCGATCAGCAGCACCGCCACCACGGTCGCGGTCACCGCGAGCAGGGTGACATTGGCGCCGGAGAACGAATCGGCGATGTCGGCGCCGAACGCGGGACCGCCGGTGACCTGGAGGGTCAACCCGTCGGGCAGCCCGTCGCGCGCGGCGGAACGGATGTCCCGGATGCGGGCGGTCAGCGCGAGGCCACTCAGGTCGGTAGGCACCGGCACCTGTCCGATCACCGCCTTCCGATCCGGTGACGTGATCAGATCACCGGTCTCGGGCGAACGCGCCGCGGCACGGGTCACCGCCGCGGAGGTGGCGTTGCGATCGTCGGCGGTCAGCATGCCGCCGTCGGCGCGGGTCACCACGAGAATCGCGGCCGCCCACCCGGCGTCCGGAAACTCTGCCAAAGCCTGTTCGACCTGCGCGGAATCCGCCGACGGCGGCAGAGCGTCCGGCGCCCGGTCGGCCGCCTCGTTCGCCCCGACCGCTGCGATCAGCCCGACCGAGGCCGCGGCGAGCACGAGCAGCAGCACCCACGATCCGCGGGCGGTCACCAGCGACGCGTAGCGATCCCAAGCGCTCACCTGGCAACTCTCTCAGATCTTCGCCGGCAAGCAACCCGGACACCCCGCCGGCACCGCCGGCCGGCCCGATCAGTCTCGTAAAGCCTGCTCGCGCAATGATTTCAAGGTCTTCGACAGAATCCGCGAGACCTGCATCTGCGAACAGCCGATGCGCTGGGCGATCTGCTCCTGGGACAGGGAATCGAAAAAGCGCAGGACGAGCACCTGCTTCTCGCGCTCCGGCAACGCTGCCAGCAGTGGTTTCACCGCCACATAGTTCTCCACGGTGCCGAAATCGGGGTCCTCGGCGCCCAGCGAATCCAGCAGCGAGGGACCTGCGGACTCGGCGTCGCCGGATTCGGCGACAGCATCGATCGAGGAGGTCTGATAGGCGTTGCGCGCGATGAGCGCCTGGGTCACCTCGGTCAGGTCGACTCCGAGCTCCTCGGCGATCTCCCGTGCCCGCGGCATCCGGCCCAGCCGCTGCGACAGCGTCTCCACCGCGGGACCGATGGTGGACTGAATTTCCTTGAGCCGCCTTGGCACCCGCACCGACCAGGCGTGGTCGCGGAAATGCCGGCGCACCTCCCCCATGATCGTCGGCACCGCGAACGACAGAAACGTCGCGCCGTGTGCGGGATCGAAGCGATCGACCGCGGCGAGCATGCCCACTCGAGCGATCTGCAGCAGGTCCTCGAAGCTCTCGCCGCGTCCGCTGAATTTGCGCGCGATGTGTTCGGCGAGCGGCAGGCAGCGGTCGATCAACTCCGCGCGCAGCGCGGCGCGGCGCGGGTCGTCGGTGGCCACCGCGGCGAGCTCCGCGAACAGCGGCTCGATATTCTCGTAGCTGTCCGGCCCGGACTTGCGCGCGGGAGTGGTCCGATTCGACCCGCTACGCATCCGAGCCGCCGCGCACCCAGCGGAAGTCGACGGTGGTGGGGTAGCCGCCCGCGGCGGGGTCGGGTGTTTCCTGGGACGCGGAAACCGAATCGGTCAGCGTCGCAACGACGTGCCAGCCGAATCCGGACTGATCCGGTGTGGCATCCGACATCGTGACCGCGGCAACGCGCACGTCCACGGCATCGCCGTCGAAGCTGAACGCGCAGTCGAGCTCCGACCCCGGCACCGCGTCCAGCACCAGCGCGCTGGCGACCTCGTCGAGAGCCAGCCGGATATCGGTCACCTCATCGATACCGAAATCGGCCATCAGCACGATGGTCTCGGCCAACGCACGCAGCATCGCCAGCTGCTCGGACTCCGCGGGCACCCGCACGCTGATCGTGCCGGTCCGCGTCGTCGCGGGAGAAGTCCCCTCGCCCTTGCTCATGCACCACTCCCAGAAGTCGCGCCGTCGGTCGGAGCGATCAGCCTACGCCCTGTTGTCCACTCGTTTCGACACGCCATGCGCTGGTGGCCGAATTCGAGCCGCCCAGGTGGGCGACAGGCCGGACGGCCGGTCAGCCGTCCGCGCCCAACCGCATCGGCGGCAGCCGGCGACGGCCGTCCCCGACCTCGCACACCAGTTCCGCGTAGGCGATCTCCAATTCGGCCAGCCGGGTCCACGCCGTGTGCATGCGTTCGCCACCCGGATCGTCGTGCATCAACAGATGGAATGCCTGTTCCGCGACGGCGGCGATCCGGTCGATCACTTCACCCAGACTCGCGTCGTGCAGCCGAACGTCCGCCGCGGCGCTGGGCAGGTGCACCAGTGCCCAGGTATTGATCCGATCGACCAGTTCGACGCGGCGTGCGTCGATCTCTGTCGGCTGCCTGATCCCTTCACGGCGGCACCGGTGCAGCTCGGTCAGCTCTTGCGCCCATCCGCTCACCAGCCCGTGCACATGCTGACCGCCCAGCGCGCACAGCAAAGTACTCGGGCTCGGCAACACCGAACCTGTGATCACTTTTCTCAGCCGCGCACGCTGGACGAGCATCGGCCTACCTCCTCGGCACAACCACACCGATTCCGCGACGGTCGTCGAAGCATTCATCGGGACAACGATCTTTCCGGGTGGGCCCGGTGTGCGTCGGCGCAACGCGGTGGCGCCGACGTCACAGGGGCGCAGTCAGTTCGAGATGGATGCCGTCCGGGTCGGTGAACGACAGGATCGCGATCCCGAAGTCGCCCATCTCGGTGATCTCACCGTGTTCGATGCCTGCCTCGGTCAGTCGGGCGGCGCCGCGACCAGGTGCTCTCGCGCCGGGACGGTGAAGCTGAGATGGTCCAGGCCCACCCGATCGGCGTCGAAGCGGTCCGTCGCGGGCGCGACCGGGCGCAGACCGAGCAGGATTCCATTGGCCTGGAACACCACTCCACCGAAAAGCCGGTACGGATCGGCACGCACTGCCGGGTCGTCCGGGCTGCCCGGCGATTCGGCGGCGATCGGAAACCCGAGAACATCGTGATAGAAGGCACGAGACCGAGCGATATCCGTCACAGTCAGCCGGATGTGGTGTTTTCCGGTCGTTTCCACGCGAACTCCCCAGGTGAAAGGTCGGCGGGCTCGACCGACTGCCGTCGGCGACTACCGGTGGCACGTCGTGTCGAGATGAGAGTAAGACAGAATTTCGGCCGAAAAGAGTGTCGTGAACGACATTTTCGGTACTGTTTCCGACATGGACGTGGCCGTCTTCGTCGTGGACGACGTCGCCGATTTCGGATACGCCGCTCTGCTGGAGACCTTCGATACCGCGAACGCGGTGCGCGCCGAATTCGCCGACCCGCCGCAACCGTGGTCGGTACGCAGCGTCTCGCTCGGCACCACCGTCCGGTCGGGCCACGGCCACACCGTGCCGACGATTCCACTCGATGACCTCGGCGACGACATCGAGCTGATGATCGTCCCCGCGGTGAACGTGGGCGCCGCCGAGGCGCTCATCGAACTCGTCTCGTCCTGCGCCAGCCGTTCCGTCCTGAACCGTCTGGTCGCGGCGCGCGAACGAGGGGTGCATCTCGCCGCCGCCTGCACCGGAACGTTCTACCTGGCCGAGGCCGGTGTGCTGGACGGTTCACCAGCCACCACGAGTTGGTGGCTCGGCCCGAGTTTCCGGCATCGCTATCCCCGCGTCGAGTTGGACGAAGGCCGCACACTGTGCCGGGGCCAGGGCGTCACCACCGCGGGCGCGGCGCTGTCACACATGGATCTCGCGCTGTCGCTGATCGCGACCAAGAGTCCCGCGTTGGCCGAGCGCGCCATGCGCTATCTGGCGGTGGGCGCGGGAAGACAACAGCGCGACTTCATCATTCCCGAGATCATCGCCAGGGGCGATTCCGTCACAGCGGCATTCGAACGCTGGGTCCGCGACCACATCGCCGAAAATTTCCGAATCTCGCAGGCCGCCAAGGCAATCGGTGTCACCGAGCGCAGCCTGCAACGTGCCACCCATGCCGAACTCGCCATGTCCCCCACCGAATTCGTGCACGACATACGCCTGGAACGAGCGATGCACCTGTTGCGCACCACACCCCTGACCGTGGACGCGGTGGCCGCCAAAGTCGGCTACCTCAACGCGGGAACCCTCCGTGGGCTGTTCCGCCGTCGCCGGGGAACGTCGATCTCCGAAATCCGCACGAGCCGCTGGTCATACTGAATTCTCTTCCGGCACTGCGGAATAGACGCGCCCGCACCGCCTCTTGTCGACGGCGAATCATGCGCATGCTCATCGACCAGGGCGACCGGCCCTACGACAGGTTCGGCCTCGGCTCTGCGCAACGCCGGGTTCGATCAGCCGGCTCGCTCATGGCTGCCGGCGCATGAACACCCAACGGCTCGCCGAACCGGACACTCACGTCCCCGTCCTTGGTCGCCTCGGTCTTCGCCCAACCCGAGCACGACCATCTCGGATATCGGACCACGCCGACACAGCCGGCCGCAGACGAACAGCCGCCGCGGGGTCACATCATCATCGGCATGCCGGGAAACATCCGATCCAACCAGTCCCGGACCATTGTCATCATCTGATCCCACATCATCATCGTCGTTCACCTCTTTTCGAGTGAGACCCAAGATCAGGGGTACCCTGCGCAATCATTTCTAACGGCAGGAATGCGCAGCTTCTGCGTCCGGCACGAATCGCCGGGTGCGAACCGGTAGCCCGCACGAAGGAGGACCGTCATGACCGACCACCGGCAGGAAACCACGTCGGACGAGCAACGGCCGACTTCCCACGGGAGCACGCGCGACACCGTGCGACTCGCGGCGGTGATCGCGGCGCTGGGGGTGGTGTTCGGTGATATCGGAACCAGCCCGATCTACACGATTCAGACAGTGTTCAACCCGCACGACCCGCACCCGGTACCGGTCAGCGTCGACAATGTGTACGGCGTGGTGTCGCTGATCTTCTGGTCGGTGACGATCATCGTCACGATCACCTACGTACTTCTGGCCTTGCGCGCCGACAACGATGGCGAGGGCGGCATCATGGCGCTGATCACGCTGTTGCGGCGGTGGGGCGCCCAGCGCGGCCGCCGCGAAGCCGTCCTGCTTGCGGCATTGGGCATCTTCGGTGCATCGCTGTTCTTCGGTGACAGCATGATCACTCCGGCGATCTCGGTGCTGTCCGCAGTCGAAGGAATCCGCGTGGTCGAACCGTCGCTGCACGAGTTCGTCGTGCCGATCACGGCGGTGATCATCGTGGCGTTGTTCTTGCTGCAGCGGCATGGAACCGCGGCGGTGGGCCGCGTGTTCGGGCCGGTGATGATCGCGTGGTTCGTGACCATCGGCGTGGCCGGGGCGGCGGGCATCGCCAACCACCCGGAGATCCTGAAGGCGCTCTCGCCGACCTACGCGCTGGGCTTCCTGACCGGCCATTTCGGCACGGCGTTCTTCGCCTTGGCCGCGGTTGTGCTCGCGGTCACCGGGGCCGAGGCACTCTACGCCGACTTGGGGCATTTCGGCCGCCGCGCGATCACCCGCGCTTGGCTGTTCCTCGCGTTCCCCGCGTGCATTCTCAGTTACTTCGGCCAGGGCGCGCTGATCCTCGATGACCCCGGCAACATCAGCGGCCCGTTCTTCTTGCTCGTGCCCGGCTGGGGCCGACTACCGCTGGTCCTGTTGGCCACCGCGGCGACGGTGATCGCCTCCCAGGCGGTGATCACCGGCGCGTACTCGGTGGCCTCGCAGGCGGCCCGGCTCGGCTATCTGCCCCGGCTGCGGATCGCGCACACCTCGGAGTCGGAGATCGGACAGATCTACGTCCCGTGGATCAACTGGCTGTTGATGGTCTCGGTGCTCACCCTGGTGTTCGCCTTCCGCAGTTCGGCAGCACTGGCCTATGCGTTCGGCATGGCGGTGACCGGGACCATCACGATCACCACCCTGTTGTTCTTCTACGTCGCCCGCGCCAGGTGGGGCACGCCGCTGTGGTTGATCGCTCTCGGCGCCGTGCCGCTGATGCTGGTCGACCTGCTTTTCGTCGCGGCCAACCTGACCAAGCTCGTTCATGGTGCGTGGCTGCCGCTGTTGCTCGCTCTCACCGCGTTCACCGTGATGACCACCTGGCAGCGCGGACGCAAGATCGTCAGCGCGGAACGGGAGCGGCGCGAGGGATCGCTGCGCGAATTCGTCCGACAACTGCACGAAGGGAAACCTCCGATTCGCCAGGTTCCCGGCACTGCCGTCTTCCTCAATCGCGGCAAGCGGACCGCGCCGCTGGCGATGCGGGCCAATGTCGAGCACAACCATGTGCGGCACGAGCATGTGGTGATCATGTCCATCGAAACCGAGCCGGTCCCCCGGGTTGCGCCAGAAGACCGAATCGTCGTCGACTCCCTCGGTTACGCCGAGGACGGGATCATCCAAGTCAACGCCCGCTTCGGCTACCTGGAGCACCAGGATGTGCCCGGCGCACTGGCGATGCTGGGTCCCGCCGACACCGAAGGGCCGTTGCGGCTCGACGATGCCTCCTACTTCCTGTCCAAGATCGAACTCCGGCGGGGGGCCGCGCCCACCATGGCCCTGTGGCGCAAGCGGCTGTTCATCGCCACCTCCTACCTGACCGCCGACGCCGCCGAACAGTTCGGACTGCCTCGTGAGCGGACCGTCATCATGGGCTCACATATCGAGATATAGGCAGTTTCTCCCGCGCGGAGAGTCGCCACATCGGCGTCCGGGTCGGACGCGCGCCCCCTGGTGGACGCGATAGCCGCCCTCGATCGAGCACCGCCACCGGCACATCCGAACTTTGCGTATGCGGACAGCTACGGCTAGGAGGGCTTCTCGACAACATCTTCAGACCGAACGATGCAGTCAGCAGAGACCCTCGTGTCGCCGCGTTCATCTGGGGTTGGTCGGGCCGGCCGGTGTGCCCACGTGTCAGCGTCGTGTTGTCCTCGCCGGTTCGCGGTCCTGACGGTCGATGCCATCGGGTGGGCGGTGGGGGGCGGCCTTTTCCGGCTGTGTGGTCCCCGGGACCCGAGGGCGGGTTTCGGCGGGGGTGGGGTGGGTGTCCGGCCCGCCGGGCGTGGCCTGTTGTGGTTGTGATCGGTCGAGTCGGTGTAGCGCGAAGGTCGAGGTTGCGCCGATGAGGCCGAGTCCGGCCCATACCGCCCAGTCCGCGCCGGCGGCTCGGGCGGCACCGACGACGGCGCCGGTGGCGAGGTTGCCGGCCAGGATGCCGATTCCGACGATGGTGTTGTAGAAGCCGTAGTGGGTTGCCACCAGTTTCCCGCCGGCGAGTGAGACGACAGTGTCCATTTCGAAGGGGAACACCGCGGCGGTGCCGACCGCGAGCACTGCCGTGGACAGCAGTAGCGCGATGATCGCGGCGGTGACGCCGAACGGTCCGGGTCCGGGTACCGCGAGCAACGGCAGGAACGCTGCGGCCAGTATCGCCATACCCACCGCGAGGCTGCGTCCGGTTCCCCAGCGGGCCTCGAACCACCCGGTGATCCGCAGTTGTCCGGCCACGGCGACGACCCCGGAGATCACGAACAGTGCCGAGACCAGCACCTGGGAGTGCACGCCGGCAAGGTATTCGGCCTGCAGCGGTAGGGCCAGGTACACCTGGAACGACAGCACATAGGAGCCGATCATCGTCAGTGCGAACCACAGGAAGCGGCGGTTGGCCGCCACCGCGCGCCAGTCCTGCAGAACCGAAGTGGGTTCCGCGGGCTTCTGCTCGCGGCGGGCCGGGAGGGCGAACAACTGTGCGACGGTCAGGATCGCGAACACCACCGCCGCGGCCGCGGCAGTCACGCGGAAGTCTGAGAACATCAAGGCCAGGCCCACCAGCGGTCCGGCCAGGATCCCGGCCTGGTAGAAGATATTGAACACCGCGAACGCTTCGACGCGGCGCTCGCCGGTATCGGCGGCCAGATAGGCGCGCACGGCCGGGTTGAACAATGCGCCGGCGAACCCAGTGGCGGCGGAGGCGATCAGCAGCCACGGCAGGGAGGTCGCGAACACCAGCAATGCGAAGCCGCCGGTGCGTAGCAGACAGCCCGCGACGATCAGGGGTTTGTAGCCGAGCCGGTCGGCCAGCGTGCCGCCGATGAGGAACATGCCTTGCTGGGAGAAGTTGCGCACCCCGAGGACCAGCCCGACCGCCCATGCCGCCAGCCCCAGTGGGCCGGCGAGGTAGCCGGCCAGGTACGGCATCAGCATGTAGAAGCCGAGGTTGATGCCGAACTGGTTGATCATCAGCAGCCGCGCGGCGAGGTCGAAACTGCGGAAGCTCCTCAGTACGGTCACGATGCGCCCTCTCCTGCCGGATTGCTGGTGTGCGGGTCGATGATGGTGGTGGTGCGGGTCCATGAGTGCACCACCCGCTGGCCCGGGTGCGCGATGACGTCGGGTTCGATCGGCGGGGCGGTGTCGAGCAGTCCGTGCTCGCGGCAGTAGTCGTCGTTGTAGATGGTGTCGAAATAGCGTTGTGGGCCGTCGGGGAACACTGCCGCGATCCGGGTATCGGCCGGGAAGGTGCGCGCGGCCCATCCGGCGACCAGCGCGACGGCCCCCACACTCCAGCCGCCGGTCGCGTAATGCGTACCCGCCAAGGCACGGCAGGCCCAGACCGCTTCCGCCGGTGCCACCCAGTGCACTTCGTGGAAGGCCGGGTAGTCGACGTTGCGGGGAAAGATGCTGGAGCCGAGCCCACGCATGACCCGCGGGCCGGCAGGCTGGCCGAAGATCGTGGAGGCGATCGTGTCCACGCCGATCAGCTTCAACTCCGGATTGGATCGGCGCAGTACCCGCGCCACACCGGCCGAGTGACCGCCGGTGCCGACGGCACACACCAGGACGTCGACTTCGCGCAACTGTTGCTTCAGTTCGAGTCCGAGAGATTCGTATCCGTCGACGTTGTCGGTGTTGTTGTACTGGTCGGGGCACCACGCACCGGGCTCGGCCGCCATGAGTTCGGTGACACGGTCGCGGCGGGACTGCTGCCAGCCCCCGCGGGGATGCGGCTCGGCCACCAGCTCGACGCGCGCGCCGTAGGAAGCGAGCATGCGCTCCACGATCGGTTCCAGCCCCGGATCGGTGACCACGGTGACAGGATGGTGGAATACCGCTCCCGCCAGCGCCAACCCCAGCCCCAGTGTGCCGCTGGTGGATTCGATGATCCGGGCCCCGGGCGCCAGGTCACCGCGCTGTTTCGCACACCGGACCATGTGCAGGGCGGGGCGATCCTTCAGCCCGCCGGGGTTGAACCCCTCCAGTTTCGCCCAGAATCCGCGGCCGGTAGGCGCCAGCGGCGCCCCCACCCACAGAACAGGGGTATTGCCGACCAACGAACTCGGATCCCGCACCGGAGCGGGTGCGGTGAGCACACCCGCAGAGGACGCAGCGGACTTGCCGGACACGACGTTGTTCATGGTTGTCGCTTTCTGTATCCGAACCGCCACACAGGGCGGTCGTGACGGTGAGCAGGCAGCGAACACCGGCCGACGGCATACGACGGCCTGGCGCTGACCTGTCAGCGTCGGGAGATACAGAAATTCGTGAGAATGGCTTGCCCGTTCAACATGAGCGGGCCCGAACCCGGCGGCCCACGGATCCCCTGGTCACCGGCGGTGAACATCAAGGTCATCGTGGCCACGATGGCCATGCCGATCAGGATCACCCACAGCAACGGCAGCACGGTCACACCGCCGGGCAGCACAGATTTCTCGATGCAGAAAATCATGTGATGTTGGTCACCGCGGTGGCCGACGGGACCGCTCATATCGTGCAGATGATCGGTCTGCGAGCTACCGATCGACAGCGCCGCCACCGTAGCGGCGGGGTGGGTGTGCTCGTCGATCTGGTGCAGGCTGCAGTGCAGGATCGGGGCAATCAGTAACACCGCCATCAGCGCTGCTACCGATGCGCGTCGCAGACGAGCGGAAACGGTCACCGCGGATCACTCGGATCCGGGTAGCGATGGTGGTCACGTGGCAGCATCCCCGTCGTCGGAGGTGGTACACAGGCGTCACGGTGTCGAATGCGATCTCCGCGTTTGCACTGCATATCGGCATGTTCGACCAGTCGGATCACCTGCACAACCTCCTTTCACCTACTCATTGTTCTCGTGTCGAAGCCCTATCGGCGAAGCAACACTGCAACGGTCGCGACACAACCTCTTCGCCGCACTCATCCTCCTCTGCCATCCTGTGACGAGCTCCACCGACGGCTGCGAACACGGGAAGAACTCACCGTATATCCGGCGCCTCCTCGGCGCACCGACCGGACCGACCGGCGCGCCGTTCACCAGAGCCTCTGACACGGTGGCGCGCTCCGGGGCCGAAGCCTCAGGTCACTATTCGGTAACCGGCGGCTTCGACGGCACTCTCGAGGGTGTCGAGGTCGAGGGCATTCGCTGATTCGACGGTGACTCGACCGGTGGCTGGATCGGCGTCGACGCCGGTCACACCGTCGAGCGCACCGACCTGGGCCCGGACCTTGGAAGCGCAACCGCCGCAGGTCATTCCCGCGATGGTGATGATCGAGGTGCTGATGTCGTTTCCTGTCGATCGAGTGCGGGTCCGCAGGCCCATCCGGAATCATGATCGCCGGGCCGCAAGCAAGTACACTTCAACCTATACACTACCCCCGTGGGGTATTCAAGCCGGAGGCGCGACGAGTGCGTTCACGGCTAGTCCACCCGCTCTGAGCCGGGGGAATCTCCGATCCGGGCCCTCGCCGCCGTGGCGACCGTGCGCCGTTACCTCAGGGGGTATGTTTCACAACTACTTGACTACATACCCTATAGGGGTATTCTCGCCAGAGAAGTCCACATTCGTCAACAGGCGATCGGCGCGGGCTCTCCGCGCACGCGCGCTTCGAGCCACCACAAGACCGCGGGGGCGCCCAGCACCGCCGCGGACAGGTGCTCCACTCCGGGCACCTGCATCGTTTGCAACCGCACCCCGGCAGCGCACCAGTGGCGATCGGTGTTGTCGATGGCGGCCACCGGAATCAGCGGATCGCTCGGCGAATGCCATTCGAATATCGGTGCTTCCGGCGCTCCGGGGTACAGTTCCAGGCTGTTCTCCTCGACCACCGACCTGGCCTCGGGCCGGTCGAAGACCGAGACGTTGGTGACGTACTCGCGTGCACTGCCATTGGCGCCGACGGCAAGGATGTCGTTGGTGCAACTGTTGGCCATGGCGTCACGAATCTCGAGGCCACGCGCGTTGAGGTACGCGCTGACCGGCATCCGGTCCGGGTACTCCCGCTCCAAGCCGATCGCCGCCGCCATGGCCAGGCCGAAAGCCGGGTGCGGGTCCAAACCCAGCCCCTCCGCCATCGCCACCAGGCTCATCGGGGCGCCGCCGATGGCCGCGCCCGCGAGCTGCAGTTCAGGCGCGTACGTGGGCTGCAGCGCGGCGGCCCATGCGGTGGCCAGGCCGCCGCCGGAGTAGCCGGTCAGCGCCACTGGGCTGTGCTGCAGCCCGAGTTGGGGCAGCTGTTTCACCGCTCGGATGCCGTCCAGTGTGATCTGGCCACCCAAGCGCGCGGCCCCGAGAGCGAACCGTGGCCCGAGGTGATCCGGCAGCGCGACACTCCAGCCCTGCTGCAGCACCACGTTCAGCATCGGCGTCGTCGTCACCAAATTCGTATCGCTGGTGTACAGCATGTGCGAAACCGCGCAGCCCGTGCCGAGCGCATTGATGAAGTGCTGATACGACAGCAGCGGTCCATTGGGCGGGTGGTTGAAGGGGGTGAGGATCGTGGTCGTCGCCGCGATCGGCTCGCCACCGGAGTTGGTCGACCGGAATTCGATCAGTTTCACCGAGGCGCCGGGAAACAGTGCCAGCGGTGGCAATTCCCGGACTTCGAGCACGTCACCGGGTCGGTGTGCGGCCAGATCCGGCGGGGCGGCGTAGAACGGGTCCGGATCGGGCTGCGGATACAGCGGCTCCGCGAGCGCCGGCGTCACCAGCAGCAGCGCGAGTACCGCACCACCGAGCACACCGAAGACCCGAGCCAAACCGCTACGCCTGCTGCTGAGGATGAGAACAAACGGACGAGTCACGACCTTGACCTCCACGAGTAGTTCGCGGCATTCGTCGACCAGCCAGCCTGCCGTTGAGACCTTCAGCAAATTTATCGCAACCATCTGAGCGGTTGCTCACTTTTCCGAAAATTGCCCTTCTACATTGGATTTACCAGCAGTAAGCACCAGTATCCAAGCCCACTGCCGCGCAAGCAGAGTGAATTCAGCACACCAATAGCAATCAAAACGAGATACGAGTCCGTAGCTGTCCGAGCGGGACGGGCAGCATCCGACCGGAGCCCTCGCCGCCGCCGGGCCGCTCTGCACGGGAAGAGCCACCGCCCCGGATGGGCAGGGCGAACAGGGAACGCGCACCGGCGAGTCGGTCAGGGTCCACCACCGCACACCCGACCTGCTGTCCCGCGATCCGTTCGGCTATCAGCCCTGCGAGCGATCGACGCGCTCAGAGGCCAGTTCGCATCAGCGATTTCATGCGGTCTTCGTGCACCCGTTCGCCCGACTTCACGATGGCAACACAAGGCTCGGTCCTGGATCGAGATGCGGCTACCGGACAGCATTGTCGCGTGGTGCAGCCCGCACCACAGCTGCCCGCACCCACCAGAGCGTGCCTACCGCGGACGCGACTCACGTTGAACCGCAAGGTAGTTGACCGAATGCCAACTACATGCCGCTCGATTTACAACTAGCTCTGCGCGAGTAGGTTTGCTAGGCTTTCACCGCCTTCGGGCAACAAATCAGTTTGTTCCGTTGGCGTGGTGCATTTTGTGGAAATTCTCTGTCTCACGATCTCACAGCGAGGCTTTCTCGCGCGATGAGGCGGATCTATCAATGGGTATCCCACCTGCGAAGGCGAACGCCTTCCCCGCGTGGGGGTTACCGGGAGTCTCAAATGAAGCTTGATGACGCGTTGCGCGACGGTATGAGCGTGGATGGCGCAATCGGTATCGCACTGGTCGATCTCAGGAGTGGCATGCTGCTGGCCAAACAGGGCGGCAGTTCGCTACTCGACCTCGAATTGGCCGGAGCACTGAACACCGAAGTACTGCGCGCGAAGCAGCGCGCGATCGAGGGCCTGCAGCTCGACGAGACGGTACAAGACATCCTGGTCACGCTCGGAGGGCAGTATCACATCATCATGCCGCTGGCGAAGCGCAACGACGAGGAACTCTTCCTGTACCTGGTCCTCGACAAGGCGAGGGCAAATCTGGCACTGGCCCGTCATCAGCTTCGCCGCATCGAGCAGGCAGTCAGAGTATGAGCGTCGGCGCCGACCGCCACGACGTCGTACTGCACGATCCCACCCTCGTCGAAGCCCTGCTACAGCGCGCCTGCGACGAGATCGACGATGTGCAGCATGCTGTCATCACCAGCCGTGATGGGCTCGTAGTCGCGGCGAACAAAGAATCCGGCGGCAGTGGCGATGAGGGTGACACCATCGCCCTGCGCGGCTCCGCGATGGCGGCGGCAGCGGCGGGAATCGGAGACCACTTCGCAAGGCTTGTCTCCCAAGGCAAATTGCATTCCGCGACGTTCGAAGCCGACCGTGGCTGCGTGGGAGTGTTCCCGATTACCAGCACCTTGCTGCTGATCGTGACCAGCCAACCCACCGTCACCTTAGGGCGGTTCAGCGCAGCCGCGAAGAAAGTGCTGGCGATTCTCCAGTCCCCCCAGTCATGAACAACCAACCTCCAGGTACCTCCAGGAGCAGGCGGCACCGGATCAGCAGCCACCGACGGCATCTTCCCAGCCGAAGCGACGACCCTTGGGACTCGGATCCGGCGCCCACCGGTCACGGACCTCGTCGGCTTCGCCGCTTCCGGTAGTCGGTAGGCGCGGCAGCGGAAAGGCATAGCGACGGCAGATCTCGTTCTTCAATGCGTCGCGGGCGAGCTGCTTCGGGTTAGCTTCATGGGTGCTGTGGCCGTCCACTTCGATGGCGCGCACGTTCGCGTTGGTGATCCGGTTGTAGATGACGAATCTGACGGGTGGGTGACCAGGACGAACAAGCGCATCGCCCGGGATACCGACACATTGATCAATTTTGGATCGTCGGCGAACTCCAGAGCTGCCCGGCTGCTCAGCGTGTCGTCCAGCACTCTGGTCATGACGACCGCGTCCTTTTCCCTCCCTTGGAATTTGTGCACGGTATCGGATTCGATGGAATCGATCAGGGCGTCGGTCACCTTGTCGGCCTGACGGCGGTACGGGGTGGTCACCCCGACCTCATGGTGCAGTCTCGAGCCAGGGCCCGGTCTCTTCTCAGAATCTGTTGCCTAGTAACGGTTTCCGTGCCTCACGATGTCGGCCGAGCCTGCCTGGGTGAACCCCAGCCGCTTCCGCTCCTCCGCAAGCTGGTAACCCCACTGCTCGGCCATGATCGCGCGACGACGCCGCGCGGCCTCCCCCTCACCTACCCGGCGACGAAAGCCGTCACGATCCCACTTGGTGAAGCCGCTCATCGCCCTTCCTCCTCTGCCCGTTCCTTCAGATACACCGCATACAGCTCCTCTACATCTTCCCATTTTCGCCCCGCGGCAGCGCGTCGACCATGAACGTGACCCAGCGCTGAAACCCCGGGCGCTACTCCGCCGGTTTGTCTACCACCTTTGAGGAACGCAGCATTAGCTAGGCCCGGCCGGCGTCCGCCGTGCTCGCGAGCCCTTGTTCGTCCATCTGGCCGACATCATCGACGATCTCCTGCTCGGCGTTCGGTGCGTGGCCCAGTTCGAACGGCTTGCGTCCCAGCACGAGCTGGAGAATCAGTGCGTAGACCGCGATCCCCAGCGCGATCGTCACCAGGCCGAGAAGCTGAGTCGGCAGCCAGGGGTAGTCACTGTTCACCGCGATCCACGACGGCAGAGCGATGGCGCCGTAGACGGTCGCTACGGACATCGGCGTGATGATCAGCATCAGCAGTGCCCGCCACCCCTGAAGCGAGGAGCGGAAGCGGTAGGCCAGCGACGCAGCGAGGAAGACGCCGACCGAGTTGCAGGGGATCCACCACCAGGGCAGTTCTGAAACGAGGACCAGCGGCTGATTTCCGTAGTAGTGGTAAACGTCGAACTTCAGCAGGAGCTCCTCGAACACGACGTCGCCGACCGCAGCAGCGCCCAACGTGAGCCAGAGAATCCGGGTAGTCGGCCGTGTCGTCAGCAGAGCGTAGATGCTGAAGCTGAAGACGCCGTACCCGAACCATCCGGCCACGATCCACCACGGCATGTGCCGGCCGAGGATCGCGTATGCATCACCGAACGCCGCGGTCGGGCTCCATGGGAAGTACACCGCGCCCATGACGTCGAAGAACACCTCGGGTATGCAGATCAACGCGCCACTCAGCGCGATCGCCAGCGGCAGCACCGATTTCGTCCGCATCCACCACCCGAGGCCGAGGACCACGCCGATGAGCCCGATGCAGGTCATGACGATCATGCATCCGATGTTGTTGGCGACTTCGTACGGTAGGTCCGGTGGAGGGGGCGTGCCATAGGTCGGGTCGAGTGGCACCTGTTCGTGGCCTTTCGAGGCCGTGATCACAAGTGCTGCAGCGGCGAACAGCACCGCCGCGATCCCGATCCGTATCGCCGCTCCGCCGGAGCTCGCTCCGGCGGAGTTCTTCCGCGCGTTCATCTCCGTTGACATGGGCTACTCACTTCCACACATCGGCGACCGCCGGCCACGGCCGCCACATTCGCCACGGTGCTGCACACCAGAGCACTAATATCATTATGTTAGATCAATATATAATTTGCTTCTAGAATATCGACTATTCTGCAATTACCGCGTACGAGCAGTTTGCGCTGAAAAGCAGCACGGTCGGCCGGTCGCAAGCGGATCAGCCGACCATGACAAGCTGACCCCCTACTTGATGGCGTTCAGATCGGCGATCTCCGCGACAGCCACCGCGCCCCCGGTCGTCTGACCGATGACGAGCTTGCCGTTCGCCGCCGCCACCGAATCGATGTCGCAGGGGCCCGAAGCCGGGCGCGGCAGAGCGAAATAGTCGATCTTGTGGGTGGTCGTGTTGAACCTGCCGACGGTGCTGCCCCCGGTGAACCCGCCGTTCGCGGACCACAGGTTGCCGTCGGCACCCAGCACAAGAGGCCCCATCGATGGCGCCGGTACCTCTGGCGTGGCGATCGGATATTCCGTGATCGCGCCGGAATCGGGATCAATCCGTCCGATCTTGGCACCGAAGGACTCACTGAACCAGATCGCGCCGTCCGATCCGATGGTCAGACCCTGGGGTACCGCGTTCGGCGTCGGAACCCGGTGAACGGTGAATTCGTGTGTGACCGTGTCGTACTCGATAATGCTGTTGGTCAGCGCGGCCGAGACCATCATCTTGTTCCCGCGGCCGGGCATCATGATGGTGGTCGGCACGTTCAGTCCTCCTCCGGGTATCGGGGTTTCGGAGATCGCGTGCGATCCCAAGTCGATTCGCCCGATACGCTGACCGATCGACTCCGCGAAGTACATCGCGTTGTCGGGGCCCGGCCAGATATCCGTGGGCGTGGAGGCTGGATCCGGAGTCGGGAAGATGGAGAACTCCATCGTCGCGGGGTTCAAGAAGGCGACGCCGCTGCTGGCCCCGAAGTAGGTGAACCATAGATTTCCGTCACCGCCGAACGCGGCACCGCCCGCGGTCGTGCCGGCAACCGGTAGCGGGTAGCGCAGGATCGCCCCGGTCGCCGGGTCGAGCACGCCGATCGCTCCGATGTTGCCGTTCTGCCCTGGATTGACGATCTCTTCGACGAATATCCGGCCGCTGGCCTCGTGGTATATCC
This sequence comes from Nocardia glycosmidis, assembly GCF_052545115.1. Taxonomy (NCBI): domain Bacteria; kingdom Bacillati; phylum Actinomycetota; class Actinomycetes; order Mycobacteriales; family Nocardiaceae; genus Nocardia; species Nocardia glycosmidis. The sequence goes on from NZ_JBQWRH010000012.1 coordinate 146,694, forward strand.
CTTCACACGGCGCGCGGCCCGGGTCGGGATACTCGACGAATCCGCCGGTCGGCGCCGCGGAGACGGAGGGGGCAGTCAACAAGCCCAGGGCCGCCACTGCGGTCGCAGTGCACGTAGCGGCTCGGTTGAGCGCAGACTTCCATCGAAGCCCGGTCATGTATTCACCTCTCTGATCCGATCGGGCTGTGCCCGACCGTTCGACATTGTGGTTCGAACGCCTATCGCGCTTGGACGCCGACGGTGGGCGCCGTGTTTCGGCCACCGACGCCACTGGATTCACCGGCACCCGGAGTCGGAGAGACGGCGTTGAAGATGGCGTATGCCGTGCCGATGCTCAACACGATCGTGCAGATCGCCCCGAGATAGGTCCAGAAGAGCGATGCGCCCATGGTGAGCGCGACGAAAGTCGGCCAACCGGCCCACATCTCCCACGCGCCGAACGCGCACGGAATCAACGGCACGGCGAGCAACGTGGCGCGCATTCCGTAGCGCTCCACCGCGAGGGCGATCAGGACGCCGGAGAAAATGCCGCCGAGGTTGGTGAACAGCCACCAGAACGGGAAGCCACCATTGTAGAACTGGAAGGGCTGGTTGCCGTAGTAGTCGTAGAGCTTCAGAGCGGTCACCGGAATCTCGATGATCAGGTTCGACACGATAATGACCCCGATGCCGCGCCAGTACTGCTTCCTGGGCGCCCTCCGCCTCCGCAGGTCGTAGAACAGGTAGGCGCTTCCACCCGCGAAGACCGAGTACAGCAGCGTCGACCACAGCGGATCACCCCGGAAGTTGAACTGAATCCACGACATGAGGTTGCCCTCGCGGTAGTTCAACAGGCCCAGGACACCCCAGAAGGTCTCCATCAGCGCGCACACCAGACCGCCGACGGCGCACAGCAACAGGATGGGCGACTTGCTGCGGATGAAGTCGATCACGCCGTAGAGCACCCACAACCCGAATACCACGGCCGCGATGGCCAGCACGACCTGATGAGCACCCGCCGGGGCAGTCACATCGGGAGGCGAAGGATATAAGCCCGCCAGAAACATTAGTTCGCTCCTTGTGGTCGGCAACGACGGATCCGCCGAGCCTCGCCCCGGCGCGCCGTTACGCCTCCTCAAAGGCTAAGGCCCAACGAGCAACTTTGTCTATGGATGGACTATTTTGTCACCAAATATTTCGGGCTATCCACATAGTGCTGTGGCACAACGCATTTCATCTGATCGGCCCACGACCGGCTCATTCTGCCACCACAGATCCAGTACAGCCCTGCACTCCGGCGTGTAGCCGGTCAGCTAAACCGCTGGCAGTTCCCTACCCACCATCTAATCGCCACAGCCGCCAGGGCGATGATGGCCGCCGCCCTCGTGGGCCTCGGACTGCTCCTGGGTGGCGTGATCTCCTGATACCTGGTGCGCCGGTGTCAGGTCGCGCTTCACTGTTCGGGTCGCGCTGACCTCGGCTTCTTTGGACCGATCATGAACCTACCGCAGTGGATCCATGCACCTGTCGCCGTTCCAGCACATCGGCCGCATCCTCATTCTGAACTGATCTCGAGATCGGAACCTGAGGCCTGTTGGCCTGCTACCGTTGAAGCAACCTCTTGTACATCTTCCCATTTTCGCCCCGCGGCAGCGCATCGACCATGAACACGACCTTCGGGCATTTGAAATGGGCGATTTTACTGCGGCAGTAGCGGATCAGCTCGTTCGCGAGACCCTCCCGCGGGACGCCGTCACGCGGGATGACGTACGCCGCCACGATCTCACCGAACTCGGCGTCAGGTCGGCCGACGACGGTGACGTCGGCCACCGCGGGATGGAGGCCGAGCAGGTTTTCCGCTTCCTGCGGGTGTATGTTGACGCCTCCCGAGATGATCATCTGGTTCGCGCGACCGGTGAGGTACAGGTAGCCATCCTCGTCCACGTGGCCCACGTCGCCGACCGACCTCCACCCGGATCTCCCGGCTTCTACTGGTGCCTCGGCGTCTCGCTCCAGAGCCGAAGCTCCCGCGAACCAGATGATTCCGTCCTCTCCGGCCGGCAGCTCGGTTCCCTCGGAATCGGTGATGTGGATGGTTCCCCGCAGCGCCCGACCGACCGAGTCCGGGCGTTCCAGCGCCTCGCCGGGACCGATATGGCAGTTCCCATATCCTTCGGAAGCACCGTAGAGCTCGTGGACAACCGGCCCCCACCACTCGATCATCCGCTTCTTCAATTCGTGCGGACAGGGTGCGGCCCCGGTGAGCGCCACCTGGATACTCGACACATCGAACGCATTCTTGACCGGTTCTGCCAGATTGTGCATACGTTTCAGCATCGTGGGCACGAATTGCGCGTGGGTCACCCGAAAGCGTTGGATCGCCTCCAGCGCGAGCACCGCGTCGAAGGACTCCAAACAGACCACGGTGCCGCCGAGTTGCGTCACGCCGAAGACGAAGCGGAACGGCGCGGTGTGATATACCGGCGCCGGCGAGAGGTAGACCGTATCGGCGCTGAGGCTCAGGAGCTGCGTGTACTCACCGAGATGCGGCGACGCATCTTTCGGATGCGTCGGCGCAGCTGTATGGCGGACCGCCTTCGGAGCCCCGGTTGTTCCGGAGCTGAACATCACCCGCCCGCCCATGAGCTCGCGTTCGAGCGAAACCGCCTGGTTCACACTCGCCAGCGCCGGTTCGTACTCCTCGACTGCCCCGGCGCACCAGACGACATCATCGCGCAGCGCGCCGATGACCAGGACGAGTTCGATATCGGCCAGCTCCGCGCACGCGCGGCTCACCACCGGTGCGCGGAGGCCGGAGGTGATGACCACCCGGGCTTCGCAGGCCCGCAATGCGGCCTCGATCTCGTCCGGTCCCAGGTGCCAGTTGACCGGCGCCGAGTCGAGCCCCGACCGCGCCGCAGCCCACATCACCTCCGCCCACTCCAGCCGGTTCTCGCTGATCACCGCGACCGTCGCCCCGGCCGGGATACCGCGATCTTGGAGAAACCTCGCCAGCCGGAACGACCGTTCATCGAGTTCCCGATAGGTGATCGACGCTCCGGACGGCATCATGATCAGCGCCGCCTTCGCGGGCGTGGCCGCCGCGAATTCTGCCGGATAGCCCACGGTTCATTCCTCGCTTCAACTCACTGTGCCGAACGGCTACTGCCCGCTTCGGTCGTTACGCCTCCGACGTCACGTGACATTCGGCAAGTCCCTCTGGTACGCCGACAGGAGGGACTTGCCGAATGCATTCGAGAACATTCAGACCGCGGGGACCTCGACCGACGCGGAATCGTCATCCGCATCCGGAACATAATTCATATCGAACGGCTCACGGCCCAGTATGTATTTCAACAGCAGCGCGAACGTCGCGATTCCGAGCGCGATGGTCGCCAGGCCCAGCAATTGGGTCGGCAGCCAGGGATAGTCACTGTTCACAGCAATCCATGAAGGCAGCGCGACCGCACCGTACACCGTGGCCACCGACATCGGCGTGATCACCAGCATCCACAGCGAACGCCAGCCTTGCAGTCCGTTTCGGAGCCGGTATGCCAGTGCGGCCGCCAGGAATACGCCGATCGAATTGGCCGGCAGCCACCACCATGGGTAAAGGTGGAACAGAACGAGCGGCTGGTTTCCGTAGTAGTGGTAGACACCGGCGGCGAGCAATGCCTCTTCGAAGATCGCTGAACTCAGCCCTGCGACAGCGAGCAGTTTCCACAAACTTTTCGTAGACGGCCGCTTCGCTATTGCGTCATAGATGAACAGCGCGAACATCCCGTATCCGAACCAGCCTGCGACAATCCACACTGGCATATCACGGCCCATAAGCGTGAACGCGTGCCCGAACGGCTCGGTATCACTTACGGGAAAATAGACGCCACCCATGATGTCGAAGAAGACTTCCGGGATACAGATCAGTGCGGTGCTGAGCGCGATCACCACCGGAAGTACCGAGCGGGTGGACCACCCGCCGCGGATACCCTGAACGACACCGATCAGACCGAACAAGGTCATCACGACGGTGCACACGACATGCGGAACCGTCTCATAGGGAACGTCCGGCATGAGCGGGAGCCGGAAGTGGTCATCGACCTCCACCGATGGCCTCGATCGCCATGCGGTGAGCAATAGCGCGATCACAGCGAAGGCGCCGAAGCCGATCAGGATGGAACGCCAGGGCGTAGCGGACGGAACGGACGTTCGAGCGTGCGAATAGCCTTGCGACCTTTGATCTTCGGTCATCATCGACTCCAATCTTCCACATCTACTCTAGTTCTCAACTTATATGTCCACAATCATTCACTTATAAATTAATGCGGGACCGGGACGATGCGACGCCGCCCGGGCCACCGAGCTGCGGAACTCGGAAACTGCCGACGCACAGTTCACCTGATTTCCACCGTCGACATGCGACAGCGGCCGCCACCGGTTCGGGAACGTCGACCTGTTCCAGTGCCGAACCGCACCGAGTGAGTTGCCGTGCTCTCATGCCATTCTCCTGCCCGGGTGCCGGCATCCGTCTTCGCCGTGGTGGGCGGCCGCGACCCGATTCGAGTGCTCATCCCCGCGCCAGCCCGCTCTGCACGAGAGCGGTGTCGACCGCGGAAAGGAACATGTCCACGTCCGACTCCTCCATCGGCGCGGTGACGGCGCCGAGGGCGGACTTGAACATGAGGATTCCCTGGTTGTACAAGCTGGTGGTCAACAGTGCGATAATCTTCCGGTCCGAGGTCGAGGCGGTGTCGAAATCGACCACCGGCTCGGGTGTCCAGTGCAGACCGAAGAAATGCGCCAGCCCGGTCACCTGCAGTGGCACCTGGCGGCGTTGCGCGATATCGCGCATCCCAGTGCGCAGGTACTCGCCGAGCGTCGACAGGTGTGCGTGGACCGCGGGAGTGAGTGCCCGCAACTGCGCGAGGCCTGCAGCAAGTGTGACCGGAATACCGCCGAGTGTGGTGGCGTGCCGCATCTGGGTGACCGGGTCCAGTACGGGATCGACCAAGTCCATGATGTCCGCGCGGCCGCCGTACGCGCCCAAGGGGAGTCCGCCGCCGATCGCCTTGCCGAGCGTGGTCAGGTCCGGCCGGATCCCGAACAGTCCTTGCGCACCAGCAGGACTTACGGGAAAGGTGACGACCTCGTCGAAGATCAAAAGAATCCCGTGCCGCTGCGTAACAGATCGTAGGCGAGTAAGGAATTCCTGGGTGGCGGCCACCATTCCACTACCACCGAGAACCGGCTCGACGATCACGGCGGCGAGGTCCCGCGCCTGCCGGGTGATGATTTCCTCGGCGCCGTCGGGATCGTTGTAGGGCAGGATGATGACAGCGTCCGCCGCGCCGGGAATCAGCCCGGGCGGAACGAGGTCGGGGTCGGCGAAGCGTCCGTTGGCGATGAGCGACAGATCGTGTGTCCCGTGGTATCCGCCGCACATTTTCGCGATCTTCCCGCGACCCGTGAACGCCCGCGCCAGCCGGAGCGCGGTCATCGTCGCCTCGGTTCCGGAGGCGGTGAAGCGGATGCGTTCCAGCGAGGGGATTCGCGCGTTCAGCTCGGCCGCCAGCTCGTACCCGAGGGAGGTGTGCGGTGAACAGTACGTGGTGCCGGCACCGAGCTGTCGCACGGTCGCGCGGAAAACGTCCGGATGGACGTGGCCCAGCGGGAGCAGCCAGTCACCGGACATGACATCGAGGTATTTGTTGCCGTCGGCATCCCACACATAGGCGCCCTCGGCCCGCTCGAAGTAGACCGGATACGGGCTCAGGAAACCGAGCCCGCCCGGCACACCTCCCGGAATCAGATCCCGCGAACGTTCGAATGCCGCCTTCGAGCCGGGCGTCCGCCGTAGGAACTCCTGCTCGACCTCGGCCGCCCACGCGTCCAGTGTCCGTGGCTTCTCGTTCGGGGTATTTGCTGCGCGTTCCGACAGTGCGCCCAGTTCGCCGACAACGTCGGTCATGGTACCTCCAGAATTTGCGGCCCCGTACAGATGGAGTCGACGCTTCACCCAGTTAATTTATGTATCTAATATTCAGTTGTCATGGAAATGGGCAGGCGGCAACGGCGGCTACCCAGCGGCGACCGCACCCAGAGTCCGGTGCTCCCCCGTGCGCGCGGATTCGACGATCGCGTCCAGCAGTCGATGTCGCCGCACACCGTGATCGAAATCGGGCAACCGCGTCGTGCCGCCGTCAATTTCGGCCAGCAGTTGCGCGTAGGCATTCGCGAGGTTGGCCGCGGAATCGCCCGGACGGTCGCGGAACTGCGGGACCAGGTGGTACTCCGCCGGGACGGGAAGTTCGACCGGTTCGGCGTCCGACCCCCGGGCGCCGTACAGCGTGACCGGGGCCAGTTGCAGGTGGCCGTGGTTTCCGGACAGGATCAGATCGCCCTCGGTACCGTTGATCTCCCAGTGGAAGTTGGTGGCCCGGGAGCGCCCACCCCGGAAATGCACCGATGCGACAGCACCGCCCTCCAGCACACCGTGTACCGCTACCTGATCGTCGGTACTCTTCGGCAGCACGGCGCCCGATCCCGAGTCTTGCACTGTGGGGCGCCGATTCGCGAGCACGGCACCGACCTCGGCGAACTCACCGAGGCACATGGTCAGTGCGTCGACCGAATGGCCGAACGGAATCGCGAGCATGGTCGATCCACCGTCACGATCGAGCAGATAGTTCGCGCGCGGATCCGTTCGTGCGCCCCAGGCCATACCCGACGCGACCATGGTGCTGGACAGGATTTCACCGGCCCAACCGTCGCGGACGAGGTCGCGGAGATAGCGGATCACCGGGGCCGAGCGGGCCTGCAGACCCACTGTGGCACGCACGCCGTGCGCACGGGCGGCAGCCGCGAGCTCACCGGCTTCGGGTTCCGAAACAGCCAGCGGCCATTCACAATAAACATCTTTCCCCGCCTCGATCACCGGCAGCAGAGCCCCGCGATGTTCGGCGGCTCGCACAGCGATCACCACCAGGTCGACATCATCGCAGCGGGCCAGCTCTGCGGCCGAGGAAAAACAGTGCGGCACACCGTAACGGGCACCGGCCGCGGCGGCGGATTCGGCCGAACTCGCGCACAGCGCCGTGACGCGGTAACGGTCCAGGGCGGCCAGCGCCGGGAGGTGACCTTTTGCGGCCCACCCGCCCGAGGCGCTCAGTCCGATCACACCCACCCGCACGTCCGCGTGCCCGGATTCGATCCGTTTCGTCACAACACCTCCACCATCAGAGATTCGGGAACGCTCAGGAAAGCCCGAGCGGGGCATACGGGCCCGTCGAGGAAGGGTCCGGTCTGCCCGGCTCCGTGCCACTCCCGGCCATCCGAGGCGACCGTGCGCGTGTCGAACCCGGCATTCGTGTCCGCGACCACCGACAGCGGCCGGCCGGTCTGACGGACGGGGAACTCGTCGTAAGGACTGAGCACGGTCATGGCCTCCCGTGGCCTTCGCAGCACTGCACTTCCACGGCCGGCGCTTGATCCCGGCCTATTCACCAAATACTCTACCTATAAATATTCTACGTATCTCAGTTTTGACCCGAGCGGTCGGACGCAGCTGACAAGATTGGACCTCCATGGCTTCCCCAGAACGGATCGTCCTCCTCGACGGAGCCCGCACCCCCATCGGCCGCTTCGGTGGCGCGCTGCGCACCGTGCCGGCCCACGAACTGGGCGCGATCGCCACCACCGCGGCCCTGAGCAGGTCCGGGGTGGGCCGCGACGAAATCGACGAGGTCGTCATGGGCTGCATCGGACAGGTAGGGCCGGACGCCTACAACGCCCGGCGAGTCACCCTGGCGGCAGGACTGCCGGTGACCACCCCCGCGTATACGGTGAACCGGTTGTGCGGGTCAGGCCTGCAAGCGGTGTGGTCGGCGGCGATGCAGATCCGCTGGGGCGGTGTGGACTTCGCCGTCGCAGGTGGTGACGAGCGCCGGTACCCGCGCTTATCGAACTCTTCGCCCGGACCGGCAGCGGCCCCGCCGATATCGGCATCGTGGAGCTGAACGAGGCGTTCGCCGCCCAGGCGGTCGCGGTGATCCGGGACGCGAAACTACCTCCGGAACGGACCAACCCCTACGGCGGTGCGATCGCACTCGGGCATCCGGTCGGGGCGACGGGCGCCATCCTCACCCTCCGGGTCGTCAAGGAACTGCTGCGCAGCGAGAGTGAACTCGGCATCGTCACCATGTGCATCGGTGGCGGCCAGGCACTGGCCGCCCTGTTGCGCCGGGTCGAGCTATGACCTTGGTGATCGGGCTGTACGTGACGACGGTGCTGATGTTCACCGCCCTTGCGGTCGACCGGGTGGCGCGATACCGCCGACGAATTCGGCAGACATCCGCAGCCCGCGCCACGTGTGCTACCGCCTTTGCGCCGCCGAACAGGATGCATGGGGCCGTATCGACCGTGCGGCACTGACCGGACGAGCACCATTCCGGAGCCTGCCACCGGTACCGACGAGCGTGCTTCGTGCCCAACCGGTTGCCGGCCGGACACGAAGCACGCGCCGACCGCCGGATCCCACCTCGCTGATCAACTACCCGTAGACTATTGAGTCAACGATCATCGATGTGACGACTCGAGCGGGGGAACCCCATGCCCACTCCGAAAACGCCGAACACCATGCCCGACACCACCGATCCCGTGGAGTGGGCGCACCACTACTGGACCGAACAGGGTCTGGAGGGCGACGAGCAGCGTTTCCTCGCCATGTCGTCACTGCTGCGCTACCAGCGTCTGGTAATCGACCCGGTCGAGGCGAGCCTGCGCAAACACCGCTTGAATCTCACCGACTACCTGGTGCTGATGACCCTTCAACTGAGCGATAACGGCACCCGGCTCGTCAGCAATCTGGCCCGCAGTCTCATGGTCCACGCAACCACTGCGACCCTGGCCACCGACAGGCTGCAGAAGCGCCGGCTGATCAGCCGCAAACCGCATCCCACCGATCGGCGCGCCACCCTGGTGTCCATCACGCCGACCGGCCGCAAACTCGTGCTCAAAGCCAACGCCTCGCTCACCGAGATCGGCTTCGGACTGGGTAACGCCGACCCCGCGGACATCGGCCGGCTCATCGAACTGTTGAGCGAACTGCGTACCAGCGCCGGGGACGCCCAGGCTGCCAATGGGAAGTCCCGCAGCACCCCCAAGGCCAGCTGACCCGGATCACCGTCTCCAGCTGACCCGGATCACCTGATCCAGCGCCCGACGGGTGACCGATCGCCCCGTACGCGTGACCTCCGGGAAGCCGCCGGAGGTCACGCGTCAACGTTCAGTGAACAGCGGTGTCAGTGCACGGTGACCGTGCCGGCGCCGCCGTCCACGGTCAGCATCGTCCCGTCGGCGATCCGCTTCGTCGCGTCGGTAACCCCGAGCACGCAGGGAATACCCAGTTCCCGGCTGACGATCGCGGCATGGCTCATCGACGAGCCGACGTTCACCACGACGGCCTCGGCGGAGGTGAACAGCGGCGTCCACCCCGGATCGGTCCACGGCGCAACGAGGATCTCGCCCGGTTGCAGGTCCACGCCGTCTTCCGGGTCCTCGATGATTCTCGCCCGTCCGGTCGCTGTACCGGCACAGGCCGACAGACCCTTCAGGACCTCGCCGGCAGCGGCCGGTTCGACACCGGGCTCTTGGCGCTTACGCCACTCGGTCACCGGCGGGATCTTGCCCTTCTCGATGATCACCGGAGGTTCCAGCTCGGACAGCGCACGCCACCATTCCCAGCGTTCGGCTATGGTGCCGGCGAAGGAACCGGGATCGTCCGTTAGCGCGTCGAGTTCGTCCTCGCGCACCATCACGATGTCCTCCGGCTGCTGGAAGACGCCCCGGCGGGCGTAGCGCGCGCCCAGCTCCACCATGCACATCCGTGCCTCGTGCAAGACCCGGATGGTGTTGGTCTTGCTCTGCTCACGGGCCTGGGAGTACACCGCCACCGAGTGCAGTACTTTTTCCACCGCTGCGAGCTGATCGGGCAGGCTCGCGAGCCGGGACCGGATATCGGCGAGCACAGCTTCCCGCTCGGCACGCAGGCGCGCACCCTGGACGGCCGGGCTCTTGTCCTCCGGTTGCAGGCGCATCCGGTCGATCATGCCCAGTGGGATCGCCGGGTGGGTCTCCCACGTCTTGGCGTTGACCTCCCATTCCTGCGTCGACCGGGATCCGAACCGGTAGAGGAAATCGTCGAATTCCTTCACGAACGCGGTGGCGTCGGCATCCGCGCTCGACCGCAGCCGCCCGTCGAGGCCGGACACCCCGCGGTCGAACTCGGCGGTCAGCGTCCCGCTGTCGGCGACCCACCGGCCGAGCTTCCACATCGCCTCGTTGGGGGCAGCCGAAGCGATATTGCCGAGACCGCCCATGAGGGCGACGGCCCGCGACGGATCCCCGAGCGGGGAGAGCGCATCGTCGAGCGACCCGGTCACGACCGACCCCTCGTAGACCATCCGGAGATGGGTACGGATGATGGGCGGGTACACCTCGTTCATCACTTTCCGGCTCAATGCGACGAGTTCACGCTCGGTCAGCGCACTCAGGTCCGGCCGACGGGAGCGAAGATCCTCGGCGACCGCGCGATGGGCCTCCACATCCGGGCGCGCGGTCTCGCCGAGCACCCGCTGCACAGTGGCAAGGATGCGCTCGGTGTACTCGGGCTTGTCGTCGTCGGGATGCGGGACGTAGGGGGGCGCCGCACGGTCTCCAAGATAGGTGCGGTCCATGAGATCCGGGGTCGCGCCCGGCATCCGGGCTCCGAAGGTTCGCATATTCGACAGGTTCAGGTATACGTACCCGTGCACCAGGCCCTGGATATCGATCACATCCGGCCGGAACTCGTCCAGGTCGAAGGCACCGAACTCGGCCAGCGCCTGCTTCCATTCCCGTTCCGCCGGGCGCCCGCCGACCATGCTCCAGAACAGCGGGGTGGCCGCGGTGGACGAAACCTCGCCGACGTTGCCGCGGGTGTAGACCGGCCACCGATCGCTGAGCTCATTGTCCACGACCCAAGGGCGGGTAATGTCGACCATGACGAATTGTCCTCTCTTGCTTGACTTCTCACCGGAAATCGGCATACGACACCGAGACGGTCCGCTTCGGATCGAAGCCTTCATGCCACTACAGGACGGGCATGCTGTGATGTATATTACGCCACGATAGTCTAATAAGCGACTATCGACTATACGACTTTGAGGAGCGCACCTGGCCACTGCTCGAAACGACAAGGAACAGTTCGTCCTGGACTTCTTCGCGGGCATGGGCCCGGATCTGGAGGCGTTCAAACAGACCTACAACAAGTACCTCGCCGATGACGTCGAATGGGAGAGCGTCGGCTTCGACCACCACCCGAACCTGGCGGATTCGCTGAAATATCTGGACACCCTGGCCGAGCAGACCGGTATGGCCTACTGCGATATCAACGTCATCAATATCGCTTTGGCCGGAGATCTCGTTTTCACCGAGCGCATCGACACCATGCGGCGGGCGGACGATTCGAAGATCATGGACTTCCGGGTGGCCGTCTCGTACTGGAAGTACGAGACGGCAAGATCCACCGTTACACCGACTACCTGGACAGCCTGGGAACCGCGACCCAACTCCAGTCCCTGGCGCAGGAGATGGGGCACACCACAGCCGGCTGACGGTGCGCGGTCCGGGCCGGCGAATACCGCCGGCCCAGACCAGGCCGATCGACCCTCAGCCGATCAAGCCCGGAATCGTGGCCGGATCATTGTTCACCACCGTGCGACCCTGTTCCCGCCATGCGGCGATCTTGGCAGCAATTGCCGGGGTGCGCAGCGCCTCGCTGTCGAAATAATGGGCGTAGCGTTTCGCTGCCAGCGCCACCTCGGCGTCTTCGGTGGCCAGTTGGGACACCAGCGCGCCGGTCGCGGCTTGGTCGGCCGTGGGCCGCCGCACGCCGATGAGCTCGGCGCCCTCGTAGGCCCCGTCGGTGGAAACGGCCATCGCGAAAACCGTGTCGATCACGTCGGTCATAGCACGTTGCGCGCGGCGGGCCACTGTTGCGAGCGAGCCGTCCTCGTCGAGAGTGCGCGCCAGCGCCAGCACCTCGCAGGCGGCCACCGACATCCCTTGCCCGTACAGCGGATTGAACGCCATCACGGCGTCGCCGATCACAAGGTACCCCTCAGGCATCGGGTCCAACTCTTCCCACATCCGGCGGCGGCTGCCGCGGATCCGGTAAGGCACCACGGGCCCCAGGAACTCGGCCTTGCGTGCGATCTCCCCCACGATCGGACTGGGCGCCGCGTCCAGATGTGCCAGGAATCCCTCCACCTCCCCGGGCGGGTCCCGATCGAGCATGCCCAGGCCGGCGATCAGGTACACGCCATTGTCGGCCGGTACCACCGCCGCACCATGACAGTTGCCCGGATGCGGGTGGGCCAGGACCCCGGCGACCCCCTCGGGCAGCGCACCCTCCGGTAACCGCACTTCCACGGTGGCGTAGCCGATCCGGGAGCGCATCTCCTTCTCCTCCGGCGCCGCGTAGCCGAATGCGCGTAACCACTCCGGCGACCGCGAGACCCGGCCGGTGGCATCGATGACCAGATCGGCCTCGAGCGTCTCGCCGCCGAGCAGGCCCACACCCGTGATCCGCGACCGGTCAGCCGATGCGGTGAGTCCGGTGACCGACGCGGTGATCACCTCGACGTTCGACAACCCCAGGACCCGGGAACGCACCACATGCTCGAGCTGCGGGCGCCGCATCATGACGGTGCGGGTACCGCTGCGTACCCGGCCCGCCCAGCCCTGACTTCCGAACACGGCGAGATCAGCCGGGGAATCGACCAGCCGGGCGCCGGCCGCCGCGAAGTCGTCGACGATACCGGGTAACAACCGCGCCATTGCGTCCTGGCCGGCGGCCAGTAACGCGTGGACCTGCCGCCCCTGTGGTACGCCCCGGCGCGGTTCGGGGCGCTCCGGCACCTGGTCCTTCTCCACGATCAGCACTCGGTCCACATGAAGACTCACTGCCGCGGCGGCCAGCAAACCCGACATGCCACCACCCGCCACAACCACGGAACCTCGACCCATCCGGCCGCCTCCTCAGGATCGGCATTATCAGCCGTTTACATTGACTCTAAATAGTAGACCATGCGACTATTTATTACGCAGGTGTTTGAGACGAGGAGGTCGCAGCTATGCACATTCACCCTGGCGCCGAGCCCCGCACGGAGGCAGAGAAGGCGGTGGTCGGATTCCTCGACGATTGGGGTCCCGGCGCCTGGCCGCATATGCGTGACTGCTACGACCGCTGGATGACCGACGATGTGTCGTGGGAGAACACCGGGTCGCCCGCGACCAAGGGCAAGCAGCAGGCCATGCAGTTCCTGACAACCCTGCACGACACCCTCGAGATGGAATATTGCACCGCGGAACTGCGCACCATCGCCTCCCGGGACAACGTTGTGCTCACCGAACGGGTGGACCGGGTGCACGCCGCCGACGGCACCGTACTGATCGAGATCCCGATCATGGGCACCTTCGTGGTCGAGGACGGACGTATCGCGCGATACGCGGACTACAACGCCGACTCTCCCATCAAAGAACGGTTCCCGCGGCACCGGCACTGACCCCCGCCCGGACACCCGATATCGAACGGTAGGACGCATGTGAGCGACAACGACCTGGAGAAGACCGTACGCAGGCTGGCCGCGATCGAGGACATCCGGCAAGTGAAAGCCCGCTACTTCCGATGCGTCGACCTGCGGCTGTGGGAGGAGTTCGCGGACCTGTTCACCGACGACCTGGAGGTGGACTTCGCGGAATCGACCTCGCTGCCGAAGGGCAAGCAGGAGTTCCTGACCAGTGTCGCGAACCATTTCCGGTCCGGCTGGTCGGTTCACCACGGCCATATCCCGGAGATCGAGATCCTCGACGACACCACCGCCACCGCGATCTGGCCGATGTACGACCGGGTGGAGTCACCGGCGGACAGTGGCTACGTCTCGCACGAGGGCTGGGGTCACTACACCGAGCACTACCGGCGGTGCGCGGACGGGAAGTGGCGCATCTACCGGAGCCGGCTGACCCGTATCCAGCGCAACGTCCTGCCCAAACCGGACCGGGTGGAATCAGCATGACGACGATCGGGCTCACCCTCCCGCAACTGGGCCCCGTCGTCTCGGCCTCGCTGATCCGGGATTTCGTTCAGCAGGCCGACGAGATGGGCTTCGACGATCTGTGGGTGCAGGACCACTTCCTCTACGCGCTGCAGCAGGACGGCGAGTACGGCGGCAGCGCGCAGCGCCAGCCCGAGATCTACCGGTCGGTGTGGGCGCCGACCGAGTTGCTCGCCGCGGTGGCCGGCTGGACCGAACGCATGCACCTGGGTACCAGCATCCTGGTCGGCGGGAACCACTGGCCCGCGCAGCTGGCCAACCGGCTGGCGACGATCGACCGGCTCAGCGGCGGCCGGCTGTCGGTTGTCGGCCTCAGCGTCGGATGGTCCGTAGCGGAACATCGCGCTGTCGGCGTCGACCCGAGAACCCGGGGCCGGCGGATGGACGATTTCGTCCCGGCGTTGCTCGCCTGCTGGGGCGAGGACCCGGTCGAGCACCATGGACCGTTTTTCGATATCGGCCCGGCGATCATGCAGCCGAAACCGATCACCCGGCCACGGCTCATGTCGGGCATGTATTCCGAAGCAGGCCTGGCCCGCACGGCACGCGACTTCGACCTGTGGAACCCGGGTTCCATTCCGGTAGCCGCGGTACAAGAGACGCTCGGCCGCCTGAACGATCGACGACCGGACGGAAAGCCTGAGATCGGCGCGGTCTACCGGATGGCGCAACAATCCACCGCGGGCAAACGCATGACCGTCGACGACATGACCACCCGAGTGGCGGAATGCGTTTCCGCCGGTCTCGACGGCGTTGTCGTCGAGACCAACTTCTGTTCCGAGATCACTTCCTCCGCAGCGTGGCTCGACGTACTCGGCAACCTGAAGCCGCTGGTCGACGCCGCCCGTGGATGAACTACCCGCCACCAGCCCGGAGAGCCGAGCCTTGACCACGACAACAGCCGAACGTCTCACCCTGCGGACCTCGACGGTGCGCCCGGTCGCCGACGACATCATCGAGATCACCTTCGCCAACCCCGACGCGGCCCCGTTGCCCGCCTGGGAACCGGGCGCGCACATCGAGCTGACCTTGCCCTCGGGGCTGACCCGCCAGTACTCCCTGTGCGGTGACCCGGCAGACCGGTCGTCCTATGTCATCGCGGTGCTCTGCGAGGAGAACGGTCGCGGTGGCTCCCGAGAGGTGCACGCGATCGCGCGAGAAGGTGTGGATTTCGATATCCGTGTCCCCAAGAACAACTTCCCGTTCGTCGAGGCCGACTCCTACCTGTTCATCGGCGGCGGTATCGGCATCACTCCGCTGATCCCGATGATCGCCAGGGCACGCACCAGCGGGGCGAGCTGGCAGCTCGTCTACGGCGGTCGCACCGTCACCTCCATGGCCTACCGCGAAACACTCGCCGCTCACGGTGAGCAGGTGGACGTGTGGGTCGAAGCCGAGCGCGGCTACCCGGACCTGCCACGAATCCTGAGCGCAGCGGCGCCCGGAACGCAGGTGTATGTCTGCGGACCGAACGCGATGATCGATGCGGTCGCGGCCGAGTACCCCGGTCACCCACAACTGGGTGGGCTGCACTTCGAGCGGTTCGGTGCCACCGGGCCGGCCGACACCGGCGGCGACGCCTTCGAGGTGGAACTGCGGCAGACCGGCGTCACCTTCACCGTGGGCGAAGGCTGCACGATCCTGGAAGAAGTACAGAAGGTCCTGCCCGATCATCCCAGTTCGTGCGAGGAGGGCTACTGCGGTGAGTGCGAGACCCGTGTGCTGGAAGGGACGCCGGACCACCGCGACGACTACCTCACCGCGGACGAGCAGGAAAACGGCGACCTGATGATGATCTGCGTCAGCCGCTGCAAGGGTGCGCGGCTGGTTCTGGATCTGTAGGCGCCGTCCGCGCATCTTGCCACGGTGGACACCGCCCCCCACCTTAAATACTCTAGTCTTAGATGATTTAGACATCACCCATCGATGAGGAGTTGTGATGACTCGGACAGCGGAAGCCGGGACCTGCCCGGTTGCCACGTTCGACGATCTGCTGGCACTGCGGCCCGATGTGGTGCGCTGCCCCTACGGCGCCTACGAAGCGCAGCGGACCGGCGAACCGGTGGCGTACAACGAACGGCTCGGCGGATGGGTCGTCACGCAGTACAACGATATTCTCGCGGTGCTCCGGGACGCCGAGACGTACTCCAACCGTCTGGCCAGTGGTCCGAGTTCGGTGTCCGGGCTCGCCCAGCGGGTCATCGAGGACACCACCCTGCCCGAGCGCACTCGTGCGGCCGCCGCCCGGCGCATCGAGCTCAGCAAGTCCCGGATCATGCTGTTCGCCGATCCGCCGCTGCACAAGCGTCAGCGTGCACTGGTCAACGCCGGTTTCACCCCCAAGCGGGTAGCCGAAATGGATCAGGCCGTGGTCGCCCTGGTCGAAAGCCTCATCGAGCGGTTCCCCACCGATGAACCCTTCGACATCGTCCCCGCCTTCAGCCACCCGATTCCGATGACGATCATCGCCCGGCTGCTCGGCGTGCCGCCGGAGAAGATGAATGTCTTCAAGCAGTGGTCCGACGCTTTCACCCGCGGGGTCGGCGCATTGGAGCAGGACCGGGACGCCGTGGTGGAGATGTTCGACCGGGTGAACGAGTTCTACGACTACTTCACCGAGGAGCTCGACAAGCGCCGCACCGCCCCGGTCGACGATATGTTGAGCGATCTGCTCGCCGCGCGCCTGGACGGCGAGGAGCCGCTGAGCGAAGCCGAACTGCTGCAGATGCTGGTGCAGTTCCTGGTCGCCGGCAACGAGACGACCACGAACCTGCTCACCACCTCGGTCTGGAAGCTCGCCACGGATCCCGAACTCCAGGACAGACTCCGGCAGAACCCGGCCGAAATCCCCGATTTCGTCGAGGAAGTGCTGCGGCTCGAACCGCCGGTGCAGGGTATCTGGCGGGTCGCCACCACCGATGTGGAAATCGGCGGCGTGCCCATTCCCGCGGACAGCCTGATCTACCTCGTCACCGGCGCGGCGAACCGGGATCCGGAGGCATACCCGGAGCCGGACGCGCTCCAACTGGACCGCGGGCGGGCCCGGCACCTGTCGTTCGGCCGCGGCGAGCACGCCTGCCTCGGCATGAATCTGGCCAAGCTGGAGGCCAAAGTGGCCCTTGGCACGCTGCTGGCCCGCTGCCCGAATATCGCGCTGGCCGTATCCGATGCCGAGCTCGGCTTCCACCGCAGCTTCGTGCTGCACGGTATCTCGTCGTTGCGGGTGACTGTTCGCTGAAACGGCTGGGGAGCGGGGCGCCGTTCCAGGCGGCACCCCGCTCGCCACTGCTTCAGCGGCATCGAAAATCCGAAATCCGCCCTTCGTACGACACTCGTCTGCCCTTGCGCGACTCCTCGGAACGACCGCTCGAGCACAGACGTCGAGCTTTGAGTCGAAATGAGCGGCTGATCATATTCCTCGAGGGGGCACCGCCAACTGTGAGCGGTGCCCCCTCGTCGTTCCACGAACCCGTTCCCGATCAGGCCCCGGGATCGATGTACTTCGCTCGGAGCGCGGCCACCGTTGCGTGCTCCAGACCGGCTGCGAAGAGCGGGACCAGCGGACCGCCGTGCCACTCGTCGAGCAGCTCGAGGCAGCGCGACATGGCCTTGGCCGGCGCCCGTCGGAATACCTCCGGAATGTTCTCGACGCCCAGCGAGATCTGCTGACGGCGGGCCAGTTCGTACATCAGTGGAAGATTCTCGCCGGTACGGGCGAAATCGGCGATGACGGCGTTGCGATCGACCTCGAGCGCGGCCAGCGTCAGCGCGATCACCACACCGGTGCGATCCTTTCCGTGACTGCAGTGGACGAGGATCGGTTCCTCGAGCTCGGCGATGCGCCGCAGTGCGGCGACGAGTGTGGTGGCCCACACCTCGACCGCGCGCGCGTACACCTCCGCCAGCTCCGGCACGGTATTCGGGACTCCCCGGGGTCCGAGTGCATCGGTGAGTGTCACCGGAAACCAGTGGTGCGTGATCCCGGGCATCGACCGGACGGTGTCGGTGGCATCACCGACCTCCGACGGCAGGCGCAGGTCGATCAGGTGACGGATTCCGAACTCACGGATCAGCCGATAGCCGGCCGCCACATCGCCACGCCCGGGATCGTCACCGCGGAACAGCACCCCGCCCCGAACTTCTCTGCCACCCGGGATGGGCAGGCCGCCCAGATCGCGGATATTGCAGGGGAAACCGCGTTCGAGCGCAAGCGGATCGAACGACGGGAGCGGTGCGTCACGTGCGCATTCGGTGCTCACGGTCGGCGTTTCCGGTAGCGGCTGGGACATAGGCCTGCTCTCATCTCACATCGACTACTACTGGCGCGCGAAGCGGTCAGGTGAAATCCGGCGACGGTTCGCGCGCCGCTCTGACGAAGTTTTCGATCCGTGTGCTCGCTGCTCAGCAGGACCGGAAATCCGGCGCCCGCTTCTCGAAGTACGCACGCGCACCCTCGCGCGATTCTTTCGACCGAAACGCCAGTGACTGCCCCAGCACTTCGGCTTCGATCGCCTCGGCGAAGGAACGCTCGAACGAAGCATTGAGTTGCTGTTTGATCACCGACAGTGCGCGGCGCGGCCCGTCGGCCAGCCGTGTGGCCCACTCCGACACCGTCGCGTCGAGATCGGCATCGGGTACGCACCTGCTGACGAGCCCGAGCCGGGCGGCCTCCTCGCCGGAGACCCGGGCGGCGAGCAGCATGATCTCCTTGGCCCGGCCGAGGCCGACCAGCCGTGGCACCAGCCAGGACCCGCCACCGTCGATCGACAGCCCGCGTTCGGCGAAGATCTCCCCGAACACCGCGCTCTCGCCGGCCAGGACGAGGTCCGCGCACAGCGCCAGATTGGCGCCGAAACCGACAGCGCCGCCGCGCACCCGCGCGATCACCGGCAACGGCAACCGGTGGATCAGATCGCACAGGCGACCGACCCGCCGCATGAAGGTCAGCTCGTCCGGTTCGATGCGCTCGGCCAGGTCCATTCCCGAACAGAACGACGAGCCCGCACCGGTGAGCACGACCACCCGGCAGGCGTCGTCGCCCGCGATCCGTTCGAGGGCCGCGATCGCCTCGTCGACCATGGCCTTGTTCAGGCCGTTCTTGCGAGCCGGGCGGTTCAAGGTGAGCGTCGCGATACCGGCGTCGTCGATCTCGAGCAGTACCGGGTTTTCCTCAGGCATGGGCGGCCTCTTGGAGCAGCAGGTTCGCGAAGCGTGCCCGGTGCGTCGCTGGTGCCCCGAAGAGCACCTCGAGGGATTTCGCCCGGCGCAGGTAGAGATGGGCGTCGTGTTCCCAGGTGAAACCGATACCGCCCAGGATGTGCAGGGACTCGTCGGCCACCGTGGTCGCCGCCGCACCGCACTGCGCCTTGGCCATGCTTGCGGCAACGGCCAGCGCCCGGGCGTGCTCGGGGGTCGGCTCGGCCAGGTAGTCGTCACCGGCTCGGGTGGCGACGTCGAGAGCCGAGCGGGCCAGTTCCAGCGCCATCAGCAGATCGACCAGGCGATGTTTGACGGCCTGGAACTGGCCGATGGGGCGATCGAACTGGATTCGCTCCTTGGCCCACTGCACCGCGGCGTCGTGGCACTGCTGTGCGATACCGACCTGCTCGGCGGCGATCAGGACCAGGGTGAGGTCGAGCGCGGCCGGTAGATCGACGCCGGAGCCGAGCACGGTGCCGGGCGCCTGCGCGAGGTCCACCGCCGCCAGGCCGCGGGTCAGGTCCAAGCCGTTCCTGGCCGCGCAGGTCACCTCCGGCCCGTGCGCCTCGACCGCCACGACAACGGCCTGGATGCCGTTGCGGGCGGGGACCAGGAGCACATCGGCATCGGCGGCATCCAGGACGATCTCGGCCCGGCCGGTGACGCGGCTGTCCGCACCCGCGGCCACCGGACCGTCGGCGACGACCTCAGGGACCACGCTGGGTGCGGCGAGGTCGGGCCACATCACGGTCGCGGTCACCTCTCCCTCCGCCATACGTTCCATCAGGGCGAGGGCGGGCTCGGTTCCGGTCAACCGCAGCAGAGTCGCCGCGCTGCCCAGCGACGACAGTCCCGGTACGACGGCCAGCGAGCGCGCCAGTTGTTCGAGGACCAGCGCCACTTCGGTGACCCCGGCACCGCCGTCGGCATCGGGTTCGGGCAACAGCAGGCCGGCGAGCCCCATCTGTTCGGTCAGCACTTTCCACAGCCGGGTGTCCCGGCGCGGGTGTCCTGCTTCGTCGAGGAATCCCCGGGGGCCGGACGCCGCCGCGTCCCGGACCGCGGCGGCCAGTTCTCGGCGCTCGCGCGCGTCGATGCCCATATCGTCTCCCTATTTCGTCCGGGCGCGCGCGGCGACGGGCGAGGGGCCCTCCCGGGTCGGTAGCGCGATGGTGGCGGTGCCGGGCATGACGTCGGCGCCGCGCTGGTTGCGCGCGTAGGTGGTCAGCTCGACGACATGTTCGCCGGACTCGGTCACCGATTTCCCGGTCACTTCGCCGCCCAGGGTCACCACATCGGAGAGATAGACGAAGCCCCGGTACTGCGAGTCGCAGGCGACCACCCAGCCGTTGTCTCCGCACCAGTGCGTCAGCAACTGCACCTGCCAGCACTGCCGCTGGAAGCCGACGTCGTACTGGAAGGCGACGCCCATGGCGTTCGCGGCGGCTTTGTTGTAGTGCACCGCGTAGATCGGTTCGCTCGACCCCATCACCGGGTCGCGGAAGGACCACGCCGGATGCGCCTGGTAGTCGGCGAGCGCGGCGGCATGGGCCTTCAACCGAGGGATCGGGGTGCCACCGCCGGCGATGAACGCCACCTCGTCGGTGAGCCCGATCGGGCCTTTGGTGAGCGTCTGGATCTGCTCGCCGACCTTTACGTCCTCCCAATAGCGCGGCTCGGCACCCTGGGGTTGCTCGGCGAGCACCTGTCGCTCGACCTCGCGGATCTCGTCCTCGGTCCACGGGTGCGGTAGTTCCAGCCCGGGTTTGCCGGTGTCACCTGCCGCTTGCTTCGAGCGCGACTTGGCCGATCTGCGTTCGAAGTTGACCACCTGCCAGTCGATTTCGGCGACGAGCTCGCCGCGCTGGTTGCGGTAGCTGTTGACGAAATGATCGGTGACCATGCGGCCGGCGAATTTGCTCGGCCGCGGACCGGTGAATCCGTCGTACCGGCAGGTCGCGGTGATCTTGTCACCCCAATACACCGGCTGGTGGAAGCGAGCCTGGGTGGCGTTGTGGAAGGCGCCGAGGCCGGGCCAGCCGAACTGGATCCCGGAGAAACACCCGATCACGAACGACGGCGGCGCCACTGGCGCGCCGTAGTCGGAGGCGGTGGCCCGGTCGGCATCGGTCCACAGTGCGTTGACATCACCGATACCGCCGGCGAATTTGATCACCGCGATACGCGTGGCCTCTTCGTTGTTGACCGAATGGTCGATCCGCAGGTCGACACCGGCGCGCGCCTGCATCGAGGCGATCATCTCGTCGGTGATGACCGCCTCGGGCATCTTGGCCTCGGTCGTGCGATCGACCGGGGCCGACTCCACGGCCGTCATTTCGCGCCCTTCCCCGGGTTGGCGGTCCAGCTGTTGCCACCCGCGGGCACACCGGCGTCGGCCACGGCCTTCTCCAGCGCGTCCAGGGTCCAGCGGCCCTCGGCCATCAGTTTCCACTCCGGGTCCTTGGTCCAGGGGCGGATACGCTGCACCCGCGAACCGCCGACCAGGAAGACCTCACCGCTCAGCGCGCAACTCGGGGAGAGCAGGTATCCCACGAAGGGCGATACATTGGCCGGGTCCATCCGGTCGAACTGGCCTTCCTTGGCGGCCAGCGCGTCGCCGAAGGCGCTTTCGGTCAGCCGGGTCCGTGCCTGCGGCAGGATGGCGTTGACGCGCACGCCGTAGCGTTGCAGTTCCTTGCTCGCGACCTGGGTCAGCGAGGCCACCGCGGCCTTGGCCGCCGCGTAGTTGGCCTGGCCGGGATTGCCGAAGACACCGGATTCGCTGCTGGTGTTCACCACCGAACCCGCCACCGGCGCACCGGCTTTGCTCTGTTCGCGCCAGTACCGCCCGACTTCGCGGGTCATCACGAAGGTGCCGCGCAGATTCACCCGCAGCACCAGATCCCAATCGTCGTCGTCGATGTTCACCAGCACGCGGTCACGCAGGATGCCCGCATTGTTCACCAGGCCGTCCACACCACCGAATGTGTCCACGGCGGTCGCCACGATCCGCGCGGCGCCGGCCGAATCGGCGACATCGTCACCGTTGGCGACCGCCCGGCCACCCGCCGCGGCGATCTCCTCCACGACCTGCTGGGCAGGGCCGAGCGCGGCGCCGCTCCCATCCTGGGCGCCACCCAGGTCGTTCACCACCACATTGGCGCCCTCCCGGGCGAACAACAGCGCGTGTTCCCGCCCGATACCGCGACCGGCGCCGGTCACGATGATGGTCCTACCGTCCAGATGTCCCATTGATTCCGTCCTTGTGCTCGTCAGCGGCCCGCCGGGGCCTGCTGTGGTTGCCTGTGTTGTGCCCGCCCGGCGTTCATGCCGGCACCGGCTTGTCCTTGGGTAGTCCCAGCGACCTCTCGGCGACGGTGTTGCGGTGGATTTCGTCGGTACCGCCGCCGATCCGCATCCCGGGCACGCTCAGCACGAACTCCGACCATGCGAACGACGCGGGTGTCCCGGTATCCACCACGAGCCGGGGACCGAGGACCACCGTGACCAGGTCACTGAGCGCCTGCAGATTCGCGGTGAGCGCCAGCTTGCCCAGCGACATCTCCGGTCCGGGTACGCCGTTGGCCTCGAGGTTGGCATCCGCCCGTTTCCGCATCGCCTTGGCGGCGGTGACCCCCGCGTAGACCCGGGCGAAGGCTTCCACGACGGCCGGATCGTCGTGCCTGCCCAGATCGGTGATCCACGCGGCGAGATCGTCCATCCGGAACAGACCGCTACCGCCGCTGGCCGAACCGCCGATCGCACCTCGTTCGTGCATGAGCATCGCGATCGCCACCGACCAGCCCTGCCCGACCTCACCGAGCCGGCACGAATCCGGGATCCGCACGTCGGTGAGGAAGACCTCGTTGAAGTCGGCGGCACCGGTGATCTGCCGCAGCGGGCGCACCTCTACCCCCGCGCTGCTCATATCGACCACGAACGCGGTCATATTGCGATGCCGGGGCCCGTCGGCGGTGCGGGTGAGCACGATTCCGATCTGGGAGTAGTGCGCTCCCGAGGTCCATACCTTCTGGCCGTTGACGATCCAGTCGCCGCCGACGCCGTCCTGCTCGGCCTTGGTACGGACCGCGGCGAGATCGGAGCCGGCGGCCGGTTCGCTGAACAACTGGCAGCCCACGATATCGGCACGCCGCAGACCCAGCAGCCAGCGCTGTTCGGCCTCGGCCGAACCGAACTGCGCCAGCGTCGGTGCGACCATCCCCAGACTCACCGACAGCGGGCCCTTGGAGGGGATGGCGTACTCGCGCTCGACCGCGGCGAAAGCCTTCTCGTAGGCGGTCGGCAGACCTGCTCCGCCGTTCTCGGCCGGGCCGCTGATCCAGCCGTAGCCGTGATCGAACGCCAACCGCTGATACTCGATCGCCGCGGTGATCTCCTCCTCGGTCGAACCGGAGAAGAGCGCATACCGCGACTTGCCGGAGCCGGACTGTCCACGGGTTCGCCCCGCGGATACCGACTCCAGGAATTCGCGTGCTCCGCTCACGAACTCCTCGATGGTGGGAGTCACAGGGTCACCGCCTCAAATAGTCTAGTACTCGACTTTTCTAAGAATATAATATTCATGTCCAGAGCACCAAGCATTGGTAGGTCAGAGCGCTTCGAGGATCGCCCGATAGGCCACGCGCGCCTCGTCGTCCGGCCGATCGGCCGCGGGGGTGCGCAGCGCGGCAAGCACCGAGGTCGCACAGGCCGCGAGATCCTCGTGGTACCGCTGGTAGGCGGCGGCGTTCTTTTCCATCGGGGCATCCGGCAGCTCGACCCCGGCGAACGGGCGGGCGTCCCGCAGCGCCCCGGACAGCCGTTCGGTCTGCGAAATCAGTTCGAATCCACTGTTGTCCCAGTCGATCTGGGCCAGCACCGCGCGGATCTCGGCAAGCCGCGATCGGGCGTGCTCCGTGGTCAATTCGGGTGCGATGGTCTCGGCGAGTACGGCCCGCACACCGGCGATGATTTCGGACGGCAGGGGTCTCACGGCAACCTCCGGGTGGCCTCGGACGGGGCGTCGAGCAGCCCGGTTTCCCGGAGGGCCAGACGCTCGATCATTCCGGCGGGCCCCGCCGGGCGATCGGTGGTCCGGTCGCAGAACGCCCGGACCGCGGTCAGTGCGATCACAGCCAGCCGGAAGGCCGACATGACCTGCCAGAAATGCAACCGCGCGGGATCGATGTCCAACCCGCTGCATTCCGACCAGCTGTTCAGGAAATCGGCCGGTGTCCAGCGGCCGTCCAGGAAATGCTCGCGGCGATAGACAGAACACGTGTACCAGCCGAGGTCGTCGTGCGGGTCACCCAGATGGGCGAGCTCCCAGTCCAGCAGGGCGGCGATCTCGCCGCCCTCGACCAGAACGTTCGCCGGCCGGAAGTCCCCGTGGACAAGCCGCACCGGTCCGGGTCCCGGAATCCGCTCGCGCAACCAGGCGATCACTTCCCGTAACCCCGGGTGCGGTTCGAGCTCGACCCGGTTCAGTTCGCCTTCCCACCGGTCCAGTTCGGCACGCGCCGGATCCGTCACGGCCGGAAGGATTCCGGTGAGACCGTGGGCGTCGATATCCAGGGAGTGCACGGCGGCGAGCAGTACCGGTAGCCGGCCCGCGAGCGCCCGCCGGGATTCCTCCCCGAGACCGAGCGGATCGGTATCGCGCAGGACACCGCGATGTGCCCGGCCGGGTAGCCGATCGACGATCATGGCGCCACGTTCGAGCCGGGTGCCGTCATCGAGCAGATGGACCCGGGCAGTCGGCAGATCGGTCTCGCCCAGTGCGCGCAACAGCGCGAATTCCACGTCCCGGGCCGTATCGACGACCCCGCCGGCCGGCTCGCGCCGCATCAGCAGCGGGCGGCGTACCGGGCCGTCCAGGGTGTCCAGCTCGGCGTCGAAAGCCCAATTCTCCTGGGAACTTCCCCCACCGAGCCGGGTCGGCTCGGTGATATCGCGGACGCCCATATCGGCGAGCAACGCCAGTAATGCGTCCCGCAGCGCGCTCATCGGGGCCGCACCTGGGCATCCCGCGGAGGCGGCAGCGCCTCGCCGTATCGCCCATATCCGGGCAGCACCATGTATTCGACGATGCCGTGCCCTTCCGCGCCGTCGCAGCGCACGCGCACCAGGTGATCGGAGCCGGCCTTGGCATAGCGATAGAAGCTGGTCCGATCGCTGAGGTCCCATTCGTCGTGCTCGGCGGTCAGCTCGTCGCGCCACTGGCCCTGTTTCCAGCCGTTCCAGCCCTCGTAACCCCCACCACGCAGATGCGCCCGGCCCGGACGGGCCTCGAGTTCCAGCCGCAGCCGCTCACCGCCGTGCAGCGACAGCGTCACCGTGCCGCCGCGCAAGGTGGGAGCCGCCGCGTCCTTCTCCCATTCGAGGTCGTGCTCGACGCCGACGATCACCGGCGGCTCCCGATCGTCGCCGGGCGGGTAGGCGATACCCGCGGACAGGTGCACCGGGCGGCCGGGTTCGGACTCCTGCAGGTACAGGTGCACCCCGAAATCGGGCAGTTGCAGCGGCGCGAACAGCAGCATCCGCCATTCCGGCCGTTCGCCGGGCGGCTGGCCTTCGGCCCGCGGTAGCGGCCGGGTCCCCCACGAGTGGTCCCGTTCGGCCCACCATTGCTGCGGTGTGACCTCGATCGTCGTGCCGTCCGGCGTGCGGATCCGGCCCGCGGCCCGGCCGTGCTGGACGTAGCGGATGGCGTCGTAAGTGGTGCGCGCTCGGCTGATCTGGAAGAACTTGCCCTCCAGGATCGGTTCGAAGGACGCGGTGAAGGTGACCTCGAAGGTGAGGCCGGAATCGTTGTCGCCCAGCGTGAACACCAGCTCGCGCATCGGTTCCCGGACATCACAGCGGAACGGGCCGACGTGCATACCGTGGCTGTCCGGAAGCAGCGTGCGCGACAATCGCACGTTGGTCTGGCGGCCCCGGTGCGACAGGCAGGCGAACGCCTCCATGACGTCCTGATTGGGGTAACGGCCCAGCCCCACCGTCAGAACGGTCTCGCCGCTGCCGGTGTCCTGGAAGCTGACCCAGTACCGTTCCCGCCACGAGGGGTCGCTGGTGGCGACCATGGCGTGCGTGAGGGCGGTCTGGTGGGTGAAGTACTCGTCCGCGGCACTGAGGTGCATGGTCATCCCTTCCGCACGGATTCGGTGAACGCGGCCTTGATCGACTTCTTGTCGAGTTTCTCCCCCGCCAGAGTCGGCAGCGGCTTGTCATCGATCTGCCACAACGTCGGCACCTCGAAATAGGCGAGGGTGCCCTGCACATGGGCGCGCAGTTCCTCGGGGTCCACCGGACTACCGGCACGGTGCGTGATCGCCGCCGCCAGTTCCTCGCCGAGATCCTCGTGCGGTACACCGAAAACCGCGGCCTCGACCACCGCGGGGTGGGTCAGCAGTGCCTTTTCGACGTGTGCGCAGGCGATGTTCTCGCCGCCGCGGATCACGATGTCCTTGCTGCGGCCGTCGAGGTAGAGATAGCCGTCGGCATCGACGTGGCCGAGATCGCCGGTGTGCAACCACCCCTCGGCATCGACCGGGCCGTCGTCGATGCCCAGGTAGCCGAGCATGACGGTGGGCGCCCGCACCAGCACCTCACCGGAACCGGTCTCGTCGGGATCGGCGATCCGCAGTTCGACCACCGGATAGGGACGTCCGACGGTGCCCGGCCGGCTCTCCAGGTCGGCGTTGCCCGCGACCGTCATGAACCCGCCGGTCTCGGTCATACCCCAGGTGTTGGCCAGGCCTCGCTTGCGCAGCTGCGGCAACGTCGCCGTCATCCGCTCGAGCAGCGTCGCCGGCAGTGGCGCCCCGCCAAGGGGGAAGGAGCGCAGGCTCGACAGGTCGTGCGCGTCGAACTCCGGATGCTCCAGCAGCCGGACAGCCATGGTAGGAACACCACCCCAGGTCTGGACCCGTTCGACCTCGATCAGCCGCAGGATCTCACCGGCGTCGAAACGCCCGGTGGTCAGTACCAGTTTGCCGCCGATGATCAGGTTGGTCAGGATGTTGGAGATGCCGCCGATATGGAACAGTGGCGTACAGACGAGCGCGACCGGCTGCGGCGCGGCCGGGTCGAGGTGCTGTGGTAACCGCCGGGACCTCGCCAGCAGACTGTGCTGGTTGGTGATGACCGACCGCACCGACAGCTCTACTGCCTTCGGCGCGCCGGAACTGCCCGAGGTGAACAGGATCAGCGCCGGATCGTCGAGGTCGCCGTCGCGGACCGGCGGGTGTTCCCGGGCGGGCTGATCCCACAGTTCGGCCAGATCCGCGATCGGTTCCAGCCGGCAGTGGGTGCCGAGCAGGTCGGGTCCGAACAGCTCGGGCGCGTCGGTGAGCACCATGGCCGGGGTGGTCAGGCGCAGGGCGTGCTCGATCTCGTGACCGCTCCACCAGCGGTTGGCGTAGACCGGTACCGCGCCCAGCCACCAGGCCGCCCAGGTCGCCAGCACGAACTCAGGGCGGTTGTAGCAGTGCAGCACCACGCGGTCACCGCGCCGGACACCGAGCTTGGCCAGGTACCGCGCCGCGGTGGGGATGGCGTCCCGGAATTCCGGATGGAAGATCCGCCGCTCGCCCTGCACGAGAAAGTCACGGCCTTCCCAGCGTCCCACCGAGTCGAGTACGGCGGCCAGGGAAGCCGGCGAGTGCTCGTACACCCGCCCCGGATGACCGGCGTAGTAACCGTCGACGACGCTCTCGCCCCAGATGATCTCGGTCGTGGCGTTCATGAGCCCGTCCATTGTCCCTCTCGTTTCTCGATGAATGCGTTCACGGCTTCCACCGCGTCCGCGCTGCGATTGGACAGCGCCTCGAGGTAGAAACCGGTATCGAGCACTTGGTCTGTGGCCGCGGCGAGCACCCGGTTCAGGGCGCGTTTGGTCAATTGCGTGGCGATCGGCGGGATCGCGGCGACGCGCTGCGCGAGCTCGAACGCGACCTCCCGCACTGCCTCCGGGTCCGGCGCAAGATCGGTGACCAGGCCGAGGTCGTAGGCCTCCTGCCCGGTCAGTGCTTCGCCCCAGAGCAGTTTCCGTTTGGCCCGTGCCAGTCCCGCACTGAGCGGCCACGCGACGCAGCCGCCGTCGCCGGCGACCAGGCCCATGTGCACGTGCGGGTCCGAGAGTTTCGTCGCCGGGGTGGTCACCACCGCGTCCGCGGTGAACACCAGGCTGGTGGCCACCCCGAAACTGCTGCCGTGTACGGCGGCGACGAGTGGTTTCGGGAAGTCCGCGAAAGCGCGAAACAGCCGGCGGCCGTCGTCGACCCCGCGCAGCAACGTATTGAGGTCGGCATGCCCGGCCAGGATGGTCTGCATATCCCCGCCCGCGGAGAAGTGCTTCCCGGTCGACGTCCACACCACCGCGCGCACACCGGTATTCCGGGCCAGCTCCACGAGTACGCCCGGGAGTTCGTTGACGAGCCGGTCGTCGAAGGCGTTCAGTTTCTCCGGCCGGTTCAGCCGTAGTTCGGCGATGTGGCCGTCGGTGACGACGTCCACCGTGTCGTAGGTCATGACCCTCCTCGCACTCGAACCGCTGTCGGTCAGATCCGCTCGACGATTGTCGCGGTTGCCATCCCGCCGCCGGTGCACATCGTGACCAGGCCGGTGTTCAGGTCACGTCGTTCGAGTTCGTCGATGACTGTCTGGAAGAGCATCGCGCCGGTGGCGCCGATCGGATGCCCCAGCGCGATGGCCCCACCGTTGACGTTGACCCGGTCGGGGTCGAGCGCCAGGTCTCGGATGACCTTCAGCGGTACCGCCGCGAAGGCTTCGTTGATCTCCCACAGGTCGATATCGGCCGCGGTCATCCCAGCTTTGGCCAGGCAGAGTTCGGCGGCGGGCCCGGGAGCGGTGAGCATGATGACCGGTTCGGCACCGCGCACGGCGCCGGCCAGGATACGGGCCCGCGGGGTGAGCCCGTGGGCTCGCGCGTATTCGTCGGAGGCGACGGCCACCGCGGCGGCACCATCGACCACGCCGGAGGAGTTGCCCGCGTGGTGGACGTGCTGGATCGGCCCGGCCTGCGGGTAGGCCGCGCGGCACATGTCGTCGTAGGACCGTCCGCCCTCGCGTGGCTTGGCGCCGGACCGCTCGAATGAGGCGGGCAGGCCGGCCAGCGATTCCACCGTGGTACCGGGGCGCGGGTGCTCGTCCCGTTCGAGCAGGACTTCGCCGGATTCGGCGCGTACCGCTACGACGCTGCGTTCGAAGCGTCCCGCTTTGATCGCCGCCGCCGCGCGTTCCTGGCTGCGCACCGCGAATTCGTCGACGGTCGCTCGGTCGAACCCTTCGAGTGTGGCGATCAGGTCGGCGGCGACACCCTGCGGGACCAGCGGGTAGCGGGCCCGCAGGGCGGCGTTCCCGGCGTCCAGCGGTTGTCCGTAGCTGTGCCGCGACATCGACTCGACCCCGCCGGCGACAACCAGGTCCTGCCAGCCGGCCAGCACGCCGGTGGCGGCCTGCATGACGGCCTGCTGACCGCCACCGCAGAACCGGTTCAGCGTGAGTCCGGGTACGGTGACCGGCCAGCCCGCGGTCAGCACCGCCGATCGGGCGATATCGTTGGCGTGATCGCCGGCGTGCTCGCCGTTGCCCATCACCACGTCGTCGACATCGGCCGGGTCGATACCGCGCGCGGCCAGCTCCCGCAGCAGGCCGCCGAGCAATTCCTGCGGATGGACGTCGTGCAATCCTCCCGAGGGTTTGCCTTTGCCGCGCGGGGTGCGAACGCCGTCGATGATCCATGCTTCACGCACGGGTTACCTCCTCGGATTCGGATCGGGGGTGTCCGGGGCGGCTCAGCGCGGCCACGGAGTCGCCGAGCCGGCCCGCGCGCACCGCGGCACCGATCTCGGTATGTAGCGCCGCGCGATCCCCGAGCAGTGGCTCGAGGGTCAGGGCGCGGCGGAGGTAGCGGTGGAAGTCGTGCTCCCAAGTGAAACCCATACCGCCGAGCAACTGCTGGCACACCGCGCGGGCGGTCCGGCTGGCGCGCAGCGCGGCGGCCTTGGCCAGGGCGGCGCTCTCCGGGCCGCCGTCCTCCCATGCGGACTCCGCCGAGAGGGTGGCGACCTGACGCCACAGGTGCACGTCGGCGAGCTGGTGTTTGACCGCCTGGAACCGGCCGAGCGGTTGCCCGAACTGGGTTCTGGTGCGCACGTGCTCGACCGTCATGGTCTCCATGGCGGCCGCTACCGCGCCCAGTTCGTGCGCCAGAGCGCGGCGACCGGCGGTCAGCATCCGCTGCCAGAGATCAGCCGGATCGGCACCGAGCGCGTCGGTGCCGAGCAGCTTCTCGGGGGTGACCGTGCCGACGACCCGAGTCCAGCCCGCGGCCGGGTCCAGCGGTTCGCCGGCGCGGACCGGTGCCGACGGGCATACCGCCAGCGACCACTGTCCGGCGTCGTCGAGGCAGGCGGCCAGTAGCGGTCCGTCGCCGGCTTGGACCACCCCGTCGAGGCAGACCGTACCGTCGGCATAGCGCAGTCCCGGGGCTTTGGCCCCACCCGGTGCGGGCAGGACCACCCGGGTGTCCGCGCCGATGTCGATCTGACCCGCGGCGTGCAGCAGCACATGGTCGAGCAGCGAGCCCGCGGCGAGCAGTTCACCGTAGAGCGGGAACAGCGTGGTGATCGCGACCTGTGGTTCGTCGGCCAGAATCTCGGCCCAGCCGAAGTCCAGCACGGCGGCGCGGGCCCGGTTGGGGTCCGCACTCAGCGCCCGGCGCAGGGTCGCGGTGATCTGGGCGACGTCCTCGGCGTCCATGTCGTCGTCTCCTCCGTACTCACCGGGGTAGGCCGAGCAACCGCTCGGCGATGATATTGCGCTGGATCTCGGCCGCACCGCCGTAGATGGAGGACGCGCGGCTGTACAGGTAGTCGTTACGCCACTGCGCGGCATCCGCGCCGCCACCGAAGACGATTTGGTCGCCCAGACCGGCCAGTGCGGCATCGAAAAGGAATTTCTCGGCGGTGGACATCGCGAGTTTGTCCAGCGAGGTGGTCGATCCGACGGGTTCGCCCGCCGACAGCGCGCGCACCGTCCGGCGCGAGAGCAGCCGCAGTGCCATCAGCATTTCGGCGCCTTCCCCGATCACACTGTCGCCGACCGTCGCCGCGCTCGCCGCGGCCAGGTCGTCCAGTCGCGACCGCAACCAGATCTGGCGCTGCCAGGCGGCGGCGCCGCGCTCACCGGCCAGTACGTGCATGGCGACGGACCAGCCGCCGTCCACCGCCCCGAGCAGCCGCGCCTCCGGTATGAAGACGTCGTCGAAATACAGCGAACAGAATTCGTCGTCGCCGTTCATGCTCCGCAGCGGGCTCACCTCGATCCCGTCGGAATCCATGTCCAGCAGGAACGCCGAGATCCCGCGGTGCCCGGAGTCGGGCGCCCCGGTGCGCGCCAGGAGCACGCAGCGGTCGGCGAACTGGGCCCAGCTGGTCCAGACTTTCTCGCCGGATACCCGCCATCCGCCGTCGGTCGCGGTGGCCTTGAGCCGCAGGGCGGCCAGATCGCTGCCCGCCCCGGGTTCCGAGAAACCCTGGCACCAGGTTTCGTCGCCGCGCAGCAGCCGGGGCAGGGCCTCGGCCGCGAGTTCGGGGCGGGCGAACTCGGCCACCGCGGGCCCGAGGACCTCCTGGGTGGCGAACGAGAACGGCGGCGGATAACCGGCCGCGGCCAGTTCCGCACTGATGATGCTGCGCAGGATGGGCCGGCCGCCCAGACCACCGATGTCCACCGGCCAGCCGAGCCGGATCCAGCCTGCGTCGTAGAGCACCCGCTGCAGCAGGCGCAACCGGTCGAAGATCTCGGTCACCTCACCGGCGGGTTCCCGGAACCGTTCCAGCTCCTCGCGATTGCCCTGTACCCAGGCCCGGAATCCGGCACGGACCTCATCCAGCGATGCCGCCGGGTCCGCGATCGGCGCCACGGTGGTCACGAGGCCGCCTCCGCGGTGAGCTGCCGGCCGCCGCCATTCGCCACCGCATCAGTGGCTCCCTCCCCGCCGCACCATTCGGCGAGCACCGCGTCGGTGTCCTCACCCGGCAGCCGCGGCGGTGTCGGCACCCGCGCCGGAGTCCGGCTGAACCGGGGCGCGGGCGCGGGCTGCGCCACCCCGGCGACGGCGACGAAGCCGGACCGCGCCCGGGCGTGATCGGAATCGGCGACCTCCCCCGGCGCGAGTACCGGGGATACGCAGGCGTCGAGCTCGGCGAAGACCTTCGTCCATTCGGCCCGGGTGCGCGTACGGAATACCGCGGTGAAGCGTTCCCGCAGTTCATCCCAGCGTTCGCGGTCCATCTGCGCGGGCAGGAGCGGGTCGGCATCCAGCCCCAGTCCGCCCAGCAGCTCACGATAGAACCGTCGTTCGAGCGCACCGACGGCCATGTATCCACCGTCGGCGGTCTCGTAGGTGTCGTAGAACGGTGCTCCGCTGTCGAGCAGATTGGTACCGCGCTCATCGGACCACTGCCCGTCGGCGCGCACGCCATGGACGAACGCGGTCAGCAATGCGGCGCCGTCGACCATCGCGGCGTCGATCACTTGGCCCCGGCCGGACCGGGTCCGCTCGTGCAATGCCGCGAGAATGCCGACGGCCAGCAGCATCCCGCCACCGCCGAAGTCGCCGACCAAGTTCAACGGCGGCAGTGGACGTTCCCCGCTACGCCCGATCGGTTCCAGCGCCCCGGCCACCGCGATGTAGTTGATGTCATGACCCGCGCGCGGAGCCAGCGGACCCGCCTGCCCGTAACCGGTCATCCGTGCGAAAACTAGTCCGGGATTGTCCGTCAGCAGCAGGTCGGGACCGAGTCCCAGCCGTTCCATCACCCCGGGGCGGAAACCTTCGACCAGCACGTCGGCCTCGGCCGCGAGCCGGCGTACCAGGGCGACGCCCGCGTCGGTCTTGAGGTCGGCGGTCACCGACCGGCGGCCGCGAACCAGCGGATCGTTCGAACGCCGTGGTACGCCCCGCTTCGGCTCCCGGTCCACGGTGACCACATCGGCGCCCAGATCCGACAACATCATGCAGGCGAACGGCGCGGGCGCGGCACTGGCGATCTCCAGTACCCGCACGCCTTCCAGCGGTCCTGTCATGCGACCGGTGCTTCCAGGATGTGCACGGCACAGGCCGAGGCCAGCCCGATCACATGGGTCAATCCGACGCGGGCACCGTCGATCTGCCGGTCGCCGGCCTCGCCGCGCAGGTGGCTGGCCACCTCGTAGAGGTTGGCGATACCGGTCGCGCCGATCGGGTGCCCCTTGGACAGCAAGCCGCCGGAAACATTGACCGGCAGCGTTCCGTCCCGCATCGGGGCACCGGAATCGATGAAATCGCCGGCACCGCCGGGCGCACACAGCCGCAGGTTGTCGTAATGGATGAGTTCGGCGGTGGCGAAGCAGTCGTGCAGCTCCACCAGGTCGAGGTCCTCCGGGCCGATTCCGGCGGCCTCGTAGGCCTGGTCGGCGGCCATCCGGGTGAGGGTGTTGACGTCGGGCTGCACCTGGCCGCTCTCGATCCACGGGTCCGAGGTCATCACCGATGCCGAGACCTTCACCGCCCGGCGGCGCACGTCCGGGTCGAGGGTCTTCAGTTTCGCGTCCGACACCAGGACCACCGCGGCGGCACCGTCACCGGTGGGGCAGCACATCGGCAGCGTATTGGGGTAGCTGATCACCTCGGCGCCCAATACTTCTTCGAGCGAGAATTCCTTTCGGTACTGAGCCAGCGGATTCAGCGTGGAATGCAGATGGTTCTTCACCGCGACCTTGGCGAACTGTTCCGCGGTGACTCCGTGCGCCAGCGCGTACTCGGTGCCGGCCTGGGCGAACACACCGGGCATCAGGCCGGTGCCGAGCAGCCCTTCGGTCTTGACCACCGAGCCGTACCGGCCCTTGGGCGTGAACACCTTCTTCTCACCGGCGCCGCGAGCGGCGCCGCCGAGCATGCCCATCTTGCCCATCTTCTCGACACCCACGGCCAGCGCGATATCGCACTCCCCCGCCTTGATACCCATCATCGCCACCCGTACCGCGGTGGCACCGGTCGCGCAGGCATTGACGACGTTGTAGACCGGGATCCCGGTCTGGCCGATCTGCTTCTGCAGGCGCTGGCCGTTGTGCGAGTTGGCCTCGTACACGTTGCCGAGCGCGAGCAGGCCGACCTCGGCCATGCTCTGACCGGAGTCGGCCAGGGCGTCGAGTGTCGCGGTGGCGGCCAGGTCCAGCAGATCCTGGTCCGGGAACCGGCCGAACTTCGTCATCGCGGTTCCGATGATCCAGACGTTGTCGCTCATCTCAGGCTCCGATCGGCTCGTATCCGAAGGCCACGGCCACCGTGCCCTCGTCGTCGGTTCCGGCCTCGAAGGTGACCAGCCGGACCTTGGTGTGCGGCTGGATGCGGTCCGGATCGGTGATCCCGACCAGGTTCGCCTTGACCACGCCGCCGCCGTCCAGGTCCACCACCACCGAGGTGAACGGCCCGGACTTGGCTCCGCGTTGCACGATCGTGAAGGCCCGTACGACGCCTTCGTTGGACAGCGGACGGGGAGCGAACGTCGTCTGCGAGCACTTCGCGCACGCATTGCGGCGATCGAAGTACAGGGCACCGCAGTTTCCGCATTCCCGAGCCACCAGGTGCGGGTTGTCGCCCAGCACCAGGTAGTCGACAGCGGGCACGGTTTGCGTCATCGAATTCCTCCGACCTCTCCACGGCGGCCAAGAAGGCCGCTAGATAAATGCTATAGTACTAGAGTATTTATAACTCGACAATCTTGGGGTGGAACCCCCGGCCCGGTGACCGGGCACCGACCGAGGAGGCATCGTGACCGATTCCGCGCCTTTCGATCCCAGCGCCGTCGGAGCGCGCTCCAATCCCAAACGGGTCTCGTGGAATGCCCGCGACTGCATGCTCTATGCCCTCGGCGTCGGGGCCGGAGTCGACGATCTCGCCTATACGACGAACAACACCAAGGGCGTCGAACAGCGGATGGTCCCGACCATGCCGGTCACCCTCGGCGTGGACTTCAGCGTGCTGAAGCGCGCCGGAAAGTTCGACTGGGCCAAATTGCTGCACGCCGAACAGCGCGTCGAGATCCTCGCTGATATTCCGGTGGCGGGCGAGGCCGAGGCGGTCACCGAGATCACCGAGATGTGGGACAAGGGCAAAGCCGCGCTGATCGTCGCCCGGACCACCGGCACCGCGCTCGACGGCACCACCCTGTGGCGCAGCTCGGCCGGTCTGTTCATCCGCGGGGTCGGCGGCTGGGGCGGTGAGCGCGGACCAGCCGGCACGGAAGAAGCAGCCGAGCCCACGACCGGGCCCACCAAGACCGTCACCTATACCACCCGCCCGGACCAGGCGCTGATCTACCGGCTCTCCGGCGATTACAACCCGCTGCACTCCGATCCGGCCTTCGCGGCCCGCGCCGGCCTGGACAAACCGATCCTGCACGGGCTGTGCACCTTTGGTTTCGCCGGCCGCGCCGTCCTGGAAGTGGCCGGCCCGGACCGCACCCTCGCCGCCATGTCCGCCCGCTTCGCCGGACCGGTGTGGCCGGGTGACACGCTCGACGTCGATCTGTCCCAGCCCGACGAGCACACGGTCCGCTTCGATATGCGCGGCCGGGACGGCAAAGAGGTCCTCACCGGCGGCGTCGCGACGCTGCGGCGTCGTGACACTACGGCGACACCATGACACCGGGCTGGCAACCGCTGCTCGACCGGGTCGCGGCCGAACGCGATCCGCGTCGACGCGCGAATCTGGAAGTGGTCGCCCGCCACGTCGTCGAGGAGGTGGCCGGCAATATGCCGGCGCTGATGGCGACGCTGGTGGACGATCCGCAGTATCACGTCTGGGGAGCCTCCGACAGTACCGGGCCGTCGGGCCACGACGAGGTGGTCGAGTGGTATCGGCGGCTGCAGGCCGCCGGCCGCAACCGCCTCGATTACCGGATCGTGCGGGTCGTGGTCGACGAATACTGTGTGGTCACCGAGGGCGACTTCCAGTACGCCATCGCCG
This sequence comes from Nocardia glycosmidis, assembly GCF_052545115.1. NCBI lineage: Bacteria > Bacillati > Actinomycetota > Actinomycetes > Mycobacteriales > Nocardiaceae > Nocardia > Nocardia glycosmidis. The sequence goes on from NZ_JBQWRH010000012.1 coordinate 183,060, forward strand.
GCCGCCGGCTGGGCGGGGTCACCTGCACCGAAGCCGGCGAGGAGGTCCGCCCGGACGACTACCATCTGGTCAGCCATCGCGCGACGGTGCTCTGGCCGATAACCCCTGAGGGGCTGATCGAGGGCGAGCACATCTACTCCGGTGAACGGCACCGCGTTCTCCGGCGGCTGGCCGACGGGGAGCTTCCGCATCTCGGCCCACCCGAACGAGCCCGCCTCGATTCCACTGCCCACCCCGAATCACCGGAGAACTAGTGACCGTAAGCACCGAATTACCCACGCCCATCGCCGCATTCCTCGAGGCGATCAACGCCGGTGACGCCACGGCCGCCGGTCGCACGTTCACCGAGGACGTCTCCTACCAGCTGCTCGTACCGTATCCGGCGGTGGTCGGCCGTGCGGCGGCCGTAACGGCACTGCGCGACGCGCTGGGCGAAGCCGACCGGGTGCGCTGGGACGTGGTGAGTTTCGCCGTCGGCGACCGCGTGGCGCATGTAGAACGAATCGACCGATTCTGGTTCGGCGAACGGGAGGCCGCGATCGAGTGCACCGGGGTGTTCGAGCTCAGGGACGGACTGATCGCAGCTGTCCGGGATTACGCCGACCTCGGCACTTGGCGCGAACGCAAGGCCGCCGCACTCGGGCAGTAGCACTGTGCCGGGGTGCTCTGGCAACAGTGATCTACCAGAGCACTCCGGCAGCAGCGACCTGCGAACCGTTCTTCCCGCCGCGCGCCTCGACGGGAACGACGATCACGGTGTCCGCATCTCCGCCAGGCGTTTGCCGATGATCTGCTCGGCGGTGGTGACGATGCTGTCCACCACCTCCCGGCAGGGCAACACCTCGTCGATCAAGCCCTGCGCCTGACCGGCCCACCACAGACCGCCGTCCATATCACCGCCGGCCAGCACTTCGCGACGCCCCCGCTCGCCCGACGCCAGATGAGCGACGTCGTCGAACACCGCACCCGGACGGCGTGAGATCTCGGCGATCTCTTCCGACACCGCATTTCGCGCCACCCGCGCGGTGTTGCGGAATTCCCGGAACACCAGCACGGTCGCCCGCTCGTCGTTGGCCACGATCTGCTGCTTCACGTTCTCGTGCACCGGTGCCTCGGTGGTGGCGACGAACCGCGTGCCCATATTGATCGCGTCGGCGCCGAGAGCCAGCGCGGCGGCCAAGCCGGCACCGTCGGCGAAACCACCCGACGCGATGATCGGGATACTCAGTTTCCGGGCGGCCGCGGGGATCAGCACCAGACCCGGGATATCGTCCTCACCCGGATGACCCGCGCATTCGAAGCCATCGATACTGATCGCGTCCACCCCCAAACGCTCGGCTTTGAGCGCGTGCCGCACCGCAACCGCCTTGTGGATCACCTTCACCCCGGCGGCCTTGAAGGCCGGTAGATGTGGTTCTGGATTGGCGCCGGCGGTCTCCACGATCTTCACACCGCTGTCCACGATCGCGTCGCGGTATTCGTCGTAGGGAACCGGTGTGAGGGTGGGCAGGATGGTCAGGTTGACACCGAACGGCTTGTCGGTCATCTCCCGGACCCGCGCTATCTCCTGCACCAGGGCTTCAGGTGTGGGCTGGGTCAGCGCGGTGAGGAATCCCAGCGCCCCGGCTTCCGCGACCGCGGCGATCAGTTCGGCGCGGCCCACCGCGGTCATCCCGCCGCAGACGATGGGGTGGTCGATTCCGAAGGTTTCGGTGAACCTGGTCTTCAGCACAACAGGTACCTTTCCGGGGCCCGCACAGGCGCAGCCCCGATCGTCAGGCGAAACACAGACCAGCCGATTCGGCGGTGGGTCCCGGCGTATTCACTGAGTGGGGGGTTGAGAGACCAGCCGATGCGCGTGCCGCGGCGACATGATCCAGCCGCACAGGTGGAGATCGGCCTCGAACCGCTCGCCGGCGAGCCACCGGCCGTCGCTCGCGAAATACCCGACCGCCCCGTCGCTGCGGGTGACCTTCACCCGGTCGCCTTCGGTGTCCCGCTCGTAGAGGTCTTTGCTGTACGGGTGGACGATCCCGTTCACTGCTCCACCTCGGTGACGTAGCGGTCCATCAGACGGTGCATCCATTTGAGATTGTTCTCCTGATAGGACGCGAAGGTCACCGTCCGCTTCTTGGCACTCTCCATACCTCGCTGCACTTTTTCCATATTGCCGCAGTCCTGGTCGAGCACGTTGCCGAGAATTCCCAGCGGCGCACTGCTGAACGGGGTGTCGGCGTCCAGCGCGATCTCCGCGGCCGGCGCGGGTCGTTCGCCGACCACCGGCGCGAGCATGATGACCTCCATGATGCACGTCCGGTGGTCGTCCCCGTTGGGACGGAAGCGGTACACGATCTTGTGCACCCCGCCCCACGGCATCAGGTTGGGAAAGACCGTATAGGTGAAGTTGTCGACCAGCTCGGCATCCGACCATTTCTCGACGTCCTCGCCGATCAGGCCACGCCATTTCTCCCGGGTGGTGCGCACGACGTATTCACGCGCGGTTTCCCCGGTCTCGGGGCGCACCGGCAGATCCTCGTCGACGCGTACGTCCATGGTGGAGCGCAGCATCTCCTCGGTACTCGGATCCCACGGCATCATCGGCCCGACGACCTCCGAGGGCGTGATGAATCGCGCGAAGTTCTCGTACACGTCCACCTGGCAGGCACCGAATGCCGCGTACGGGACGGTCTGCGGATGCGTCGCGGGTGCGTGCCAGCACTCCATGAACGCTTCCTGCGCGACCTTCCAGTTGGCGCGGATGATCTTGGAGACGTGGGCCTCCACATAGCGCTCATGGCCATACCACAGCGAGAACTGCTCGACCAGCTCGCCGAGATAGCTCTCCAGCGGTTCGGCGCCGGGGTCGGGATTGATGAACACGAAACCCGCCCAGACCCCGACCCGGCATTGCGGAAGGGCGAACTCGTTCGCGTCGACGTGCTCGAATTCCCAGGGCGCCGGGATCCGCTGCAGTTCGCCGTCCAGATTCCAGGTGATGCCGTGGAACGGGCACCGGATCTCGCTGCATCGGCCGGCGAAATCCTTCAGTTGCCGGCCGCGATGCAGGCAGGAATTCGGATAGGCGCGGATGGTGTCCGGTGCCGAGCGGATAACGATATAGGAGGCCCCGGCTATCTCGTAGACGATGTGGTCGCCGACCTCGGGAATGTGTTCCTCACGGCAGGCGAACTGCCACACCCGGTTCCAGAGCTGTTCCTTCTCGGCCTCGTGGTAATTCCTGGACACATACCGGTCGATCGTGGCCTCGTGGAAGTCGAACTCGCCGGGGGCGGGCTGGAGCAGGTGCTTGGGCACCGTCCTGCGGTCCAGGGCGAGTACGTCCTGGTATGTGACGCGGCGGTCGCCGACGTCGAGGCGTTCACCCATGTCGATCTCCTGGTTCGGGTGGGTCAGAACAGTCCGCGGACCTTGGCGACGACCTTGTCCACAGTCGGGTAGCCGGACAGCGATTTCGAGAACGGCACCGGTGTGAACGCCGCGCCCAGGCGCGTGACAGGCGCCAGCAGTTCGGCGAACAGTTTTTCGTTCAGCCGAGCCGCGATCTCGGCGCCGGGGCCCGCGAACTCGGTGGCCTCGTGCACCACCAGCGCCCGCCGCGTGCGTTCCACCGAGGCCTCGATGGTCGCGAAATCCAGTGGCACCAGCGTACGCAGGTCGATCACATCGGCCTCGACACCCGATTCCGCCAGCGTCTGCGCCGCCTGCAAGCACACCCCGAGCTGGGTGCCATAGGTGATCAGAGTGACGTCGCCGCCGGAGCGAACGGTGTTGGCCACTCCGAACGGTATCTTGTGCACCCCGGCGGGCACCGGTTCCTTCACGCTGTAGAGCAATCCCGAGTGCTGAATGAGCAGGCTCGGGTCCGGCGCTTCGAGGGCTGTCGCGATGAGTCCCTTGGCGTCCGATGGGGTAGCCGGGTAGAGCACGTTGATGCCGGGAGTGTGCATGAACCACGCCTCCAGCGACTGCGCGTGCTGGGCGCCGAAGTGGCTGCTGCCGATCGTGGTCGTCACGGTGATCGGGGCGGGCGTGGTCCCGCCGGTCATATACCGGAACTTCGCGGCGTGGTTGAGGATCTGGTCCATCGCCAGGGTGATGAAATCGAAGAACATGATCTCGGCGACGGGGCGGTAGCCACCCAGCGCCAGGCCCACCGCGGCACCGGCGATCGCCTGCTCCGAAATCGGGGTCGCCCGGACCCGCTGTTCACCGAACTTGGTGGACAGGCCCTTGCTCGTCTTGAACACCCCGCCGATCGGATCGGCGACATCCTCACCGAGCACGACGATCCGGTCGTTGCGCTCCATGGCCAGATGGAACGCCGAGTTGAGGGCGGCCGCCATGGTCATCGTGGGGTTCCCGGACTCCTCCGGGGTGGCGTTGGACTTCGGGTCAGTCATTGTGCAGGCTCCTCACCCAGCTGTCGTCGGCGAAGACGTCGGTGTAGATATCGGACGCGGCGGGCAGTTCACACCCCGCGGCGTAGCTGAAGGCGTCGTCCACGGTGGCGCGGGCCTGCACCTCGATCTCGTCCAGTTGTGCTGCTGCCATATGCCCGTGTTCGAGCAGCCAGGTGCGGAAAGTCGGGGCCGGATCACGTTGCATGGCGGCCTTCAGCTCGTCCTCGGGGACGTAGCTGAAGTCCGCGGTGCCGGTGTGCCCGGTCAGCCGGTAGTGGCGGAACTCGAGGAAGGACGGGCCCTCGCCGGCCCTCGCCCGGGCGACCGCGGCCGCGAGCGCTTCGCGGGCCGCGAGGGGATCGAAACCGTCCACCGTCTCCGCGGGCACGTTGTAGACCGTGGCCCGCGCGGCCAGGTCGGTATTCGCCGCGTAGCGCGCGATCGGGGTGTGTTCGCCCCACTGGTTGTTCTGGCAGACGAAGACGAGGGGAAGCTGCCACAGTCCGGCGAAGTTCATCGCCTCGTGCCAGGCCCCGATCGAGGTGGCGCCGTCACCGAATGTCACCACGGTCGCGGTGCCGTCGTCGTCGAGCTGCGCGGCCATCGCCAGGCCGGCCGCGATCGGCAGGCCGGATCCGACAATGCCGGTGGTCGCGCTGAATCCGAGAGCGGGATCCTGCAGGTGCATGGGCCCGCCTTTACCGCGGGAGAGCCCGGCCCGGCGGCCGTACAGTTCGGCCATGATCGAGCGCAGGGAGACGCCCTTGGCCAGCGCGTCACCAAGGTTCCGGTAGGTGGAGACCAGCCGGTCACGCGGCCCCAGCACCTCGCCCAGTGCAGCGCATACCGCTTCCATACCGCGAATGGGGTAGAAAGCGGCTTGCAGACGACCGGCCTTGGATTCGGCCACCGACTTCTGGTCGGCCAGTGCCGTCACGCACATGAGCGTGTACATCCGGCGGTAGGCCTCGGCATCGAGCCCCTTGGTCGCGGTGCCGGCCGCGCCGCTGACGGTGGTCATGCTCCGAGTTCCTCTCGAGTAGGGACGCCGGCGGCCCGGCGGGCCGCCTCCGCACCGGCGATCCGGCCGAATCCACAGGCGTTTGCCAGTGAATTCCCGCTGCCGATATACGTTTTGATGATTCCGCCGGTGCACTCCCCGGCCGCGAACAGGCCGCCGATCGGTGCCCCGTCCTCCCCCACCACCCGGGCGTGGTCGTCGATGCGCAGGCCGCAGGCGGTCAGGTTGATCGTCAGCGGCCGCACCTCGATGCCGTAGAACGGTGGCGTCGCGAGCGGCAGCAGGAACTTACCGGCCTTGCCGTGGTCCCGGTCGCTGCCCTCGGCCGCGAACCGGTTGTAACGGGCGATCTCGCCGGTGAGCCCGTGCGGGTCCACACCGAGCGCGCCGGCCAGTTCGGCGAGCGAGCCCGCCCGATGTACCCGGTCCCCGCCGTCGCGGAGATGGGTGTCGATGATGTCGGCGTTGTAGTTCTTGGTGCGGAAGGGCGGGTGGTTGGGCCATACCTGCTTGTAGGCGTCTCGATACCGGGGAGCGATCTCGGCGGGCGGGCGCAGGGCCGCCTCGTCGAACACCACGAACGCCCGGTCTCCGTGTGCACGCACCACTTGGTCCAGCAGACCGTAAGGGGCGGTCTCGTCGACCAGGCGTCGCCCGTGCGGACCGACCAGGACCATCCAGCCCGGCAGAAACGCTTCGTTGAGCCGGGCGAGCCCGGGGTCGAGTGTGCGCAGACCACGATCGAATCCGGTGATCTGAGCACCAACGGCATCGGCAAAGGCGAAGTGATCGCCACGCGCGGAGTCTGCGCCGATGTACCAGCTCCAGCCCGGAACCCACGCGGAGGGGAAATACTGCCGCAGCAGTTCCGGCGCGGCCCCGAACCCTCCGGTCGCGACCACCACCGCGTCCGCGGTGAGCGTCTCGCCGGCGGATTCTATGCCGACGACCTCGCCACCGGAGACGACCAGCTGTGCCACCCGGCGTCCGAACGCGAACTCGATACCGGCGGCACGGGCCGCCGAGTAGAGCGCGTCCACCAAGCTCTGCCCGCCGCCGTCGACGCAGTGCGAGCGGGCCTGTCGTTCGTCACCACCGAAGATCAGCCGATCGAAGAACCGGACACCGTGGTCGGCCAGCCAGTCGATGGTCGCACCGGTCCGCAACGCCCAGCGGCGCACCGGCCCCGCCGTCACATCCCAGCCGTTCAGTGCCAGGTACTCGTGGACCAGATCCTCCGGTTCGTCCTCGATCCCCGCCGCGCGTTGCGCCCGGCTGCCGCTGCCCATGATCACCCCGCCGGCGAGCCGGCTCGATCCACCTGGCTGCCCTTCGGCCTCCACCACCAGCACCGATCGGGCGCCGTCCTCGGTTGCTGCCACGGCGGCGCAGAGCCCTGCGGCTCCCGAGCCGATCACGATGACATCGAAATCACTCATTCGGTCAGCTGGTCCTCTCTCCGACGTGCACCGGCCACGGCGACGGTCAGGTGCAGGGTGTCGTTCACACAGATCACGCTCCGGACGCCGGTCCGGGAGGCGCGGAAGCGGGTGATCGACCCGCTCTCCGGCAGCGGCACGACCGCCGTGCGCACTCCGAGGACCTGCGCCGCCAGCGCGCGGGCACATTCCGATTCGCACAGCACGAGGACGTGGCCGCCCGGGTTGTCGGCGATCAGCGGATCGAGCAGGACGGTCTCGACGACCTCGGCCGGTACCCCGGAAACCTCGTGCACACCCACCTGCCCGGCGATGGTGCGCTGTATCCGCAGGCCGGTCCATTCCGTATCCGCGAGTCGCTCGAAAGCCTTCCGGAACGGACCGGGCGGGCCGCCGTCACGGCCGACCACGACCACCGTTATCTCCATCTTCGCTCCTCAGACTCAGCTGGCCGATTTAGTCTATTACTAGACTATATGACCCCGAGGCAGCCCGTGAGCAACTTCGTTGAGACCGAGCAGATTCCAGTTCGCGCCGGACCGGGCAAAGTGATGCATCGAGACGTAGCCGGGTTCGAACATCCGGAGCCGGTCGGGTACGCCGAGCACCTGACACGTCCACGCATTCACGACCCCGCCGTGACACACAGCGAGCACCCGCTGACCCGCATGCGATCCCGACAGCCGCTCCATCGTCGCCACGATCCGGCCACAGAATTCCGCGCGAGTCAGACCCCAGGGGCTCAGGTCGCCGGCCCGGTAACGTTGCCACCGGTCATCGTCGGGATTGTCGTAGTGCACATAGTCCGACCCGTAGTCGAATTCCGCGAGACCTTCATCCACGATCACGGGGAGCCCCAGCGCCCCGGCGACCACCTCCGCCGTCTGAGCCGCCCGCAACTGGGGTGATGCATAGACCGCGTCGAAACCCCTTGCGCAGGCGTACGGCACCACCGCCCGCACTTGCGTGAACCCCTCCGGGGAAAGGCCGGGATCCATCCGGTCGCCGTCGCCGCGCACGGGCAGGCCGTGGCGCATCAAGGTCAGCAGCACGCAGGACTCCTTGTGGACATGTGATCGGGCTCTCAGCTAAGCTCCAATTAGTCTATCACTAGACGATCGAAGACTAGATTAAGTTCGACGAGAGAGAAGGAGGGGGGAACTCCGTGACCCACGAGTTCGCCATCCTGCAAGCCGCCCGTCTCAAGGGGCGCTTGTCCCCCCAGCTCGCCGCCGATTCCTGCGGCATCGCCGCCGAGACCGCCGAGGCCGAAATCGCAGCCCTGCGAACGGCCGGCTACCTCAAGGGTGAGCCCAATGTACGCCTCACGCCCGAGGGGCGGGAGCGGCTGTCCGCCCTGGTGGAAGCCGAGCGCTCCGGGGTCGACCAGCAGGCGCTCACCGCGTTGTACGAGGAGTTCGACCGGCACAACACCGCCCTCAAACAAATCGTCAGCGACTGGCAGATGAAGGACGGCGCCCCCAACGACCACACCGACAAGTCCTACGACAGCGGAGTGATCGAGCGGCTGGCGGGTCTCGACTGCGACTTCCAGCCCCTCGTGGCACGGATCGCGCAGCTCGCGCCACGCCTCGCCCGGTACGCGGACCGCTTCGGCCACGCGATCGAGCAGATCCGCGGCGGTGACACCAGCTATGTCGCCCGGCCCATCGCGGACAGCTATCACACGGTGTGGTTCGAGTTCCACGAGGAGCTGATCGGCCTGCTCGGCCGGACCCGTGCGGAAGAAGCGGCCGCCGGCCGTGCTGTCTAGGAGGAATGTGCAATGACGCTCATCTGGCTGGGCGACAGCCCCGATCTGGATCCGGTGCTCGTCGGCGGTAAGGCCCGCAGCATCAACCGGATGCGTTCACTCGGGATGCCGGTCCCGCCCGGGTTCGTCCTCACCACCCAGTTCTGCTCCGAGGTCAATACCAACCGCGGCCGGCTGACCGATCCGGCGCTGGACTGTCTCAAACGCGGCATCGCACTACTCGAAACCGATCTGGAGCGCCGGCTCGGCAGCACCGAGCAGCCACTGCTGGTTTCGGTACGCTCCGGTGGCGCGAAGAGTATGCCCGGGATGATGGACACCGTTCTCAACCTGGGCATGAACGATGCCGTGGAAAAGCGACTCGCCGAGGTCACCGGTGACCCGGCCTTCGCCGCCGATACCCACCGGAGGTTCCAGGAACAGTTCGAGCGCGTAGTCGGCGTGGCCGCCACCGGCGACCCGTGGGAGGACCTGGTGCTCGCCGCCGAGGCGGTTTTCGCCTCCTGGAACTCTCCGCGCGCGCGGGCATACCGCAACCACCACGGGATCGGTCACGACGGTGGCACCGCCGTGACCGTACAGGGAATGGTCTTCGGTAACTACGACGACAACTCCGGGACCGGCGTGCTCTTCACCCGAAACCCGCTGACGGGTGATCCGCAGCCGTACGGCGAATGGCTCCCGCGCGGCCAAGGAGAGGACGTGGTTTCCGGCCGGTTCGATGCATTGCACCTGCGGGAACTGGCCGATCAACTGCCCGGCGTACATGCCCAGCTGCTGGAAGCCGCGGCTGTTCTGGAACAGCACGGCCGCGACGTCCAGGACATCGAATTCACAGTCGAAGCCGGCCGGCTGTGGCTGCTGCAAACCCGCGCCGCCAAGCGCTCGCCGCAGGCCGCCGTCCGGATCGCTGTGCACCTCGCCGATCAAAGGATCATCGACCGAGCCGAGGCCGTGGAGCTGGTCACCGACGCGCAGATGACCGCGGCGCTGGCACCCCATGTCGACCCGGTCGCCCGCGAAACGGCCGAACTGCTGGTCAGTGGGCTGCCCGCGTGCCCCGGGGTGGCGACCGGCCGCGTCGTCACGTCCTGTGAAGAGGCCGAGGACCTCGCGGACGAAGGTGTCGAGGTCATCCTTGCGCGACCCACCACCGATCCCGACGATGTCAGCGGCATGGTGGTGTCGGTCGCCGTCATCACCGAGATCGGCGGATCCACCAGCCACGCCGCCGTGGTCAGCCGGGAACTCGGCACCCCCTGCGTCGTCGGCTGCGGCCAGGGGACACTCGAGGCTCTCAACGGGCGAATCGTCACCGTCGACGGCACGAACGGCGAGGTATTCGCCGGCCGGCTCCCGCTGGCCGACGTACACGGTGCCGAGCGGGAGGCGGTCGAACAGCTGCGGGAGTGGGCCGCGGGATCCGCTGTGCGGGTGGCGCAGTGACGTTCGCCGCAGTACTCGCCCGCTCCAGACCCGGCGAGATCGGCGTCCGTGATACCACCAGCGCGTTCACCTGGGAACAGGTGGACGAATGGTTACGTCCCACCGTCAACGCCCTTCAGGCGCTGGACCTCGGGCCCGCCGGACGGGTGGCGGTCCTCGCCTGGAATTCGGCGCAGACCTTGCTCGGATACGTCGCGTGCACGCTCGCCGGTGCCTCCGCGGTCGCGGTCAACTCGCATCTCACGGTGCCGGAAACGGCCTACATCCTGGAGGATTCGGGGGCCCGAGCGGTGTTGTGCGACGACCGGACCGCGGGGGTCGCCTGCGCGGCCGCCCGCGCCGCCGGGATCACCACCGTCGTCGCGTGGGGAGAAAGACCCCTGCCCGACGGCGTGACGGCGTGGCACGACTGGGCACTCGACACCGGCGAGCCACGCACCGATCTGGCGCCTCGCCGGACCCTGGTCTACACCTCCGGTACCACCGGCAGACCCAAAGGTGTCGAGTTGCCGTACACCTCCTGGGTCGGCGGCGACACCATCGACGTACATCTGCAGCGCCTCACCGAGAACCGGATGATTCCCTTCGGCCGCCATCTCGTCGTGGGACCGATGTACCACTCCGGTCCGCTGACCTCCACCCGACTGCTGGCCGGTGGCGCGCCGGTCACCGTGCTCGGCAAGTTCGACGCACAGACGCTGTTACAGGTGATCGAGCGGGACCGGATCGGCTCATCCATCATGGTTCCCACTCATTTCCAGCGGTTGCTCGCGCTGCCGGAAGAGATACGGGCCGCGGCCGATCTCTCCTCGCTCCGGTATGTACTCCAAGTGGGCGCCAAATGTCCCGCACCCGTCAAACGCGCCATGATCGACTGGTTCGGGCCGATCGTCTGGGAAAGCTACGGCGCCAGCGAGGTCGGCACCACCTGCATGATCAGCGCCGCCGAATGGCTGGAAAGACCCGGTTCGGTCGGCCGGGCGGTACCACCGTTCGAGGCATATATCCGCGGCGACGACGGCACACCGGCAACACCGGACACCGAGGGCCCACTATGGTTCCGCGACACCAGCGGGCACGGCATCACCTACATCACCGGCGCCCGCAGCGGCACCGATTTCACCCTCGGTGAGATCGGCCGGATGGACGCCGACGGATACGTTTGGATCACCGACCGCCAGTCGGACATGGTGGTCTCCGGCGGTGTCAACATCTACCCCGCCGAAGTGGAGAGCGCCCTGATCCAGAACCCGGCGATCGGCGACGTAGCCTGTTTCGGCCTCCCGGACGAGGAGATGGGCGAGACGCTCGTCGCCCTCGTGGTGGCCGCCGACCCCGGACATCCACCGACCCGCGCCGAGATCGAGCAGCACGGACGATCCCTGCTGGCGGGCTACAAGATTCCCAAGCGTATGTATCTCGTCGACGCCCTGCCCCGCACCGCGGTCGGCAAATTGGACAAACGCGCCATGAAAGCGATACCGGCCGACGGCACGGTCGCCATCACCCCTCTCGACCCGGAAGTGAGCACAGCACGATGACCACCGAAACACCCGTCGCCGTCGTCACCGGAGCAGGGCGCGGTATCGGCGCAGCCATCGCCCGGCGGCTCCACCGCGATGGCTACCACGTGGTCGTCGCCGACCTGGACAGCGCAGCGGCCGAGCATGTTGCCGACGAGGTCCACGGGACGGCCGCCCCGCTGGATATCACCGATAACGTCGCAGCCGCTCGGCTGTCGGCCTCGCTGCCCCGGGTGGACGTCCTGGTCAACAACGCGGGAATCTTTCCGCCGGACCCGATCGCCACGGTCGCACCGGACCGGTTCCGGAAGGTGATGGACGTGAACGTCACCGGGACGCTGATCATGACCCAGGCATTCGTCCCGCAGCTGACTGCGGCACCGGACGCGGCGGTGGTCAATGTCGCTTCGATCGCGGCGAAGGTACCGACCCCCGGCACCGCCGCGTACTCGCCGTCGAAGGCCGCGGTGGTGGCGCTGACGAAGCTGTGCGCGGTGGAACTGGCCGAGTTCGGTATCCGGGTCAATGCCGTCGCCCCCGGCGGCGTGCTCACCGAGGGTACGGCGAATGTGTCCGCCGACGAGGAACGGGAGGCGCGGTTCAACGCCGTGATTCCGCTGGGCCGCCGCGGCCGGCCCGAGGATATCGCCGACGCCGTGCCGTTCTTCCTAGGTGCGGACTCCCGGTACGTGACCGGACAGGTCCTCTATGTCGACGGTGGTCTCACCGAGGCAACCATCAACTTTCTGCGGGCCGCACAGAGTCCACGCTGATTCCGAGCGGAACCGGTTCTCCGGATTCCGGACTCGGTACCGGCGGGCGAGCACACTGTCGTGCTCGCCCGTTGTTTTTTGTCTCCGTCAGGCCGTCGCGGTCCGAGCGGCCGCCCCGCGCCGCAGCACCCGCACTGTGTTCCCGGCGCCGTCGACCCGGATATGGTCGCCGTCGCGTAGGACCCTGGTGCCGCTCTCGGTGCCGATCACATACGGAATGCCCAGTTCCCGGGCTACGACCGCGCCGTGACTGGCCGATCCGCCGATATCGATCACCAGCGCTTCCGCCAGCGCCATCAGCGGCGCCCAGCTGGGGTCGGTGAACCGGCAGACCAGAATGTCGCCCGGATCGAGGTCGACATCCTGCACCGGATCCACAACGACCCGGGCCCGGCCTTCCACCACACCACCGCCACTCGCGGCGCCGGTCAGTTCCGTGGCCACGTCCCTGTCTATATCCGGGTCGACGACGATCAGTTCCGGCATACCATGAAAGGACAGCGGCAAAACCATCGCCTTGTATTCGGCCCGGGTCGCCTTGCGCGCGTCGACCACGGCCTGCGGGTCGGCCAGGTCACCCGCGGCGAGCTGCCGACACTCCTCGATCGTGAAGAAGAAGATGTCGTCGGCCGCCTGCAACCGGCCGAGGCGAACCTGCTCGGCGCCGAATTTCCTGGCTGCCCAGCGGCATTCGTCTATGGCCATGAGGTAGGCGGCCTTACCGACCTGCAAGGTGCGCACGATATTGCGCATCCGGCGAAGCAGCCAGCGCACGCCGGCCCGTTTGATCGCGGGTGTGGCAGCCAGGACTGTCCGCTCGGCCTCCTGCCCGGCAGCCTGGGCCCGCGCGGCGCGGTCGGCGGGCCGTTCCCGATCCGCCGACGCACGAGCCAGCGCGCGGATGGGTGCCGGGTTCTCCCGCCACACCGTGGTGTAGGGGTTGCCTTCGTTGGGGCCGTGATATCCCCAGATACTCAGGAATTCCTCCTCGGACAACTGCCCACGGCCCAGCCGCCACAGGTCGTCCGCCATGCGGGTTTCGTTGACGTCTCCGACGCCGGATAGCAAAGCCGTGGCGAGCGCTGGATCGCCCGCGGCCGCCGCGGCACCGGCTACCGCGCTCTGTCCCCCTTGGAACATGAAGCGCACCACGCAGTGCACCGAGAAGACCCTGATGAAATCCTCTCGGGCGGCCACCAGCAGGTCGATCGGTCGCTGCCCGGTGTCGACGGCCTCGCCCCGGTACACGGTGCTCAGCCACTTGTCGTACATCCGGTCGTGCAATTTCCGCAGCCGCTTGCCGGTCCGCAGCAGGGCCCACGGCGCCTTCACCATCAGCACCGGCAAGCGCGCGTAACTGGTCGGGAACTGCGGGGCATCGGCGCGGACACTGCCCATCAGGTCTCGCTCGAAATCGTCGGCACTGACCCCTGGCAGGGCCGCCATGATCTGCTTGATCGCATCGACGTTGAGGGCCTGCCTGCCGTAGAAGCACGACAGCCCCCGTTCGTTCACATCCGGGGATACAACGACCTTCTTCCGCGGGATCACGCCGAATGCGGACATCGAGTAGAGCCAGCCCAACTCGGCCGATCCCTCCCAGACACTCCAGCACATCGGGGTCATCACCTCGGGGCATGCCTCACCCAGATTGGTACTGGTCCAGTACCGGTCCGGCTCCGATGTCCCCCGGATGGGATCGCTGACGATGGTTGACACGACGCATCTCCTTGCTCAGGCGCGGTGCGCCTCGGTCGCTGCTCGTTGAACGGCCGGAACCGTGGTACCGCTGTGGTCCACGACTCCATCGACATGGCCTGTGACATGCGCCACCATTAAACTCTATGAAGCGACTATTGTGAAGTAGATGACCCCTCCTGCCTGGCGATTACCGTTCGAACTAACAGCCATAGCGTGGTTATATATATATTGGCAAATAATCGTCTAGTAGACTTTCAGTGGTCTTACCAACAGAGGAGGCCGGCGTGACGAGCACCCACAGGACGCCTGACACCATCACCGACCCGGTCGACTGGGCGCGGCACTATTGGGAGCAGCAAGGCCTGGACGGCGACGAGCAGCGGTTCCTCGCCCTCACCTCGCTGCTGCGCTACCAGCGGATCGTCGCGGACTGCGTGGACACGGAGTTGCGCGGCCACGGCTTGAACATGACCGACTATCTACTCCTCATGACCCTGCAGCTTTCCGAAACCGGCACCCGCCTGATCTCCAGCCTCGCGCGGAATCTGCTGGTACACGCGACAACCGCCACCCTGGCCACCGACCGCCTGGAGGGCAGGGGCATGTTGCAACGTAGCCCGCATCCGACCGATCGGCGAGCCACCTGCGTCACCATCACCGACCTCGGACGAGAAACCGCGAACAAGGCCACACGCGGCCTCACCGCAGTTGATTTCGGCATGCGCGGCAGCACCGCCGACGACGTGGCGCAGCTTCGCGCGGCACTCACCGCCATGCGCCAGTCCGCCGGCGACGCCTGAAATCCGAAGGAATATCCATGCCCCGCCACATCCTGCTGGTCCACTCCGCTCCGGTAGGCAACCGCGACGACGAGTACAACACCTGGTACGACAGCATCCACCTACCGGACGTACTACAAGTGGACGGTTTCGTCGCGGCCCGCCGCTTCGTCGCATCGCCCAGCGTGCACGGCGAGCTGCCCGCACTGCCCTATCTGGCGATCTACGAGATCGAGACCGACGACCTGCCCACCGCACTGGCCGCCCTGTCAGCCGCCGCCAAGAACATGAAACTCCATCCGGCTTTCGACAGGTCCACTCAGCAGACTTTCGCCTTCAGCGAGCTGGAAACCGCAGCACATAGCTAGTTCGCTACAGCGTTTTTCGCCGAATTCCCTTGTTCTATCACTAAATAGTCGATGATTAGATACCGTGTGTTCCGTCACACGACCCCGCCGACCCACACTCCGGGACCCGCCTCGTGGCGCTCATCCACATTCGGCCGGCGGTCCGTCTGCGCACTCCGCTCGGTTGAGTTGCGCCATCGATAATCAAGGGAGTTCATCGATGTCTGTTCGAAAATCCTCAGTGGTGTGGTCGCTACTGGGGATCTTGCTCATCGTCGGTGCGGTAATCATCAGATTCGCTGTGTTACCGGCATTGACGAAACTGCCCGACGATCTCAGTCAGTCACAAAAATACGAAGGAACGATGCAGGCGGTCGACCCGCGGGCCTTCGCGGCCGGCGATCTGGCCCATCTGCTCACGCCGGAGATGCCGATCACGGCCGACCGTTCCTTGACCGTGGACGCGGTCGACGGCGATAGCGCGATCATCACCAGCAAAGCCGTGCTCGCCCTGCCGGATGGCTCGACCCAGAACGACGTGCACACCTACGCCGTCAACCGGGTCGACTACTCGCCGGTTCAGCTCGATGCGGATCAGCGCAGCGCACTGGTGCCGGCGGACAAACAGGCCACGTTCGAATCGCACTCGGGCCTGGCCTTCAGCTGGCCTATGGATCCGCCGCGCGACGGCACCGCACTCTACGATTCGGTGACTCGCACAGCCCAGCCCGCGACCTTCGTCGGCGAATCCGAGCTGCAGGGTCGCGCGGTTTACAACTACCGGATCGACGCCGCGGGCCCGATCACCAGTCCCACCGTTACGGCCCAGTTCAAGGACTTCCCCGCACAATTGCCCAAGGCGATCCTCGGCGGACTGCTGCAGGCCGGTCTGGTCCCCGAACGGTCCAGGTCCGCTCTCACCGCCGCGCTGCCGGCCATGCCGGACACGGTCCCGATCTCTTTCGGGAGCACGAACGCGATCGACGCCGCCGTGGACGCGGAGTTCGGCGCACCGCTGCGGGTCAGCCAAAGCCAGGGCATGTACGTGACAGCCACCGTGGACGGCCGGGATCTGCCCGTCCTCCCGCTCTCGCTGGTGCGGCTGCACACCGCGGACTCCGAGGTGACCGCCGCGGCCGACACCATGGCGAAGAACTCGACCATGCTGTCGCTGCTCAGGCTGTGGCTGCCCCTGGTAATGGCCGTGATCGGTATCGGACTGCTGGTTCTGGGTATCGTGCGCCGCCGGGCAGACTGAGTGACATCGGATACGCAGCGGGGCCGGTCCCCTCGACAGAGGGGACCGGCCCCGTGCTCGCGCAGCACCGTGCGTTGGCGTTCGAGCAGCTCCGCGTCGCTCAACGAGGTGAGGGCGGGGCGTTCGGCCCGGAGTTTCTCCGCCAGCTGCCGGTGGACCTCGAGATCCGGCCGGCTCGTCTCGGACATGATCCGGCCGATGGTGGCGAGGATCCGCTGGGCGTATTCCGGCTTGTCGTCGTCGGGATGCGGGACATAGGGCGGCGCGGCCGTGTCACCGAGGTACGTGCGATCCATCAGGTCCGGGCTGGCGCCGGGCATACGCGCGCCGAAGGTTCGCGAATGGGACAGATTCAGATACACGTACCCGTGCACCAAGCCTTGGATATCGAGCGTATCCGGCCGGAACTCCGCCGGATCGAAGGCACCGAACTCCACCAGCGCCTGTTTCCACTGCACTTCGTTCGGCGGGCCGCCGATCATCGTCCAGAACAGGGGCGTTGCTACCGTTCCGGCTACTTCGCCCACGTTCGCCCGGGTATAGACCGGCCATCGCGTGCTCAGTTCATTGTCCCCGACCCACGGCTGTGTGATGTCGACCAAGACCAGCTCCTCTGCGTATCGAGCGCCGAACACGGTTGACCATAACAGATATCCCGACTATTGATTTATAGACCTTTAGGAGGTACGCATGACCGACCCGTTCCGGCTCGACGGCAAGACCGCGCTGGTCACCGGGGGTACCAAGGGTATCGGGCTGGCGATCGCCCAGTTGTTCCGCGCGCGTGGCGCGACGGTCGTCGTCTGCGGACGCAGCCCGGAATCCGGCGCGGCCGTCGCCGCGCAGCACGATCTCGACTTCCAGCGCGCCGACGTCACCGACGAGGACCAGGTAAGGGCGTTGATCGCCCGGTGCGAAACCGCGCACGGCGGGCTGGACGTGCTGGTGAACAACGCCGGTCCCACCGACCTACTGCACACCCGCGACGTCGACGGACCGATCGGCGAGATCGGCGTACAGGCGTGGCGACAGCTGCTGGAGCGCACATTGACCTGCAGTTACCTGGTTACCCATCACGCTCTGGACGCGCTGGGGCGGGCGGGCTCGGGCTCGGTGATCAATATTTCCTCGATCGCCGCCGCCCAGGCGATGCCGGGCTTCGACGCTTACGCGGCGGGCAAGGCGGGCCTGGAGGCGATGACCCGTTCGGTGGCCATCGGTTACGCCCATCTCGGCGTGCGGTGCAACGCGATCCGGGTCGGCGCCATCGCCGTCGATCATGGTGACAACAACCGGCGGCTGCTCCCCTCTGCCGACACCGCACCCGACGCCTGGCGCCGCGCGGTGCCACCTTCGGCCGGCGCGGCCGAGGATGTCGCCAATGCCGCCCTGTTCCTCGCGGCTCCTGCCGCCGCCTACGTCACCGGGGTTGTGCTCCCGGTGGACGGCGGGCTCGGTGCGCGCTCGCTGATGCCCTGGCAGACGCCCCGGCCCGAGCGGCGCGATATCGGCACCCGAGAGTGAGAAGACTCGGGGGTGGTACGGAACCGGACCGCCCCCGAGTTCCGGGCAAGCCTGTTACCGGGACAAAGTCTCAGGCGAGCCCGTACCGTGGCAGCGCACCGCGGGGCATCACGGTGCAGTACCCGGTAGTCCGAGTGCCGTCGATGGTGACGACGGCGAACTGTTCCCGGTGGCCACTCGGGGTGGGCGCGCCGTCGAGCAGCACCCGTTCCGGCGGGACGAGTTCGTACTCGTCGTACTCGGTGAGCGTGCCGCGGGGGAACCCGAGGCCCCGGCCGTCGGTGTACCCGCCGTCGTAACCGGTTCCGGCATAGGCCCACGGTTGCAGCAGCGGCTCGGCGACGATCTCGACCGACCGCCCGTCGGCCAGCTCGATCCCGAATCGCACGGACTCGTAGGTGCGCGCCCCGGGCACGAAGTGCGGCTCGATATCCACGCTGCTCAGCAGCACGTGGTTTCCGTCCGCGGAAATCGCCTCACCGTCCAGGTAGGTCACCCGGCCCGCCGCGTCCTCACGCCGCGACACGCAGAACGACTCGGTGTCGGTCGCGCAATACAACACGGTGTGCATCATCGGTGCGCTACGGGCCGCGGGATCGGCGACGGAGCGGTCCAGCCCGCCGACCCCGGGCCGCACACCCCACGAGTGATCCCGCACCGCCCACCAGTCCACGACATCGATGCGCTCGTCGCGTAGCCCCAGCCACCCGTTCCAACGGCCGATCTGGTTGTAGCGGGTGATCTCCTGGGTGATCCGCCCGGTGGCGGCGTCGAGATAGTGCTCCTCGACATACGGTTCGAAGGACGCGGTGAATTCCAGATCGGCCGAGAGCGCAGTACTCGCACCCGACCAGCGGACCCGCAGCCTGCGGTACGGTTGCGTCACCTCGACCGACAGGTCACCGACGGTGGAGTTCTCCATATCCTCGGCCAGCGGTCGCGACCACCGCGCGTTGTGCTGCCGCCCTGATCGCTGGATCACGCCGTAGCCGTCGCAGACATGCATGTTCTTGTAGAAGGCCATCCCCGACAGAAAACCGCCGCCGCCGGCGGGATCCACGCCGGAAAACCAGTACCGATCGAAGAACCGATGATCCGAGGTACCGGTGAACCGGAACGGCCACGGCACCTGATGCATCAGTGTTTCGTCGAGCGAATGCAGTGATCGGGTACTCACAACTTCACCTCGAAGGCGTTCTCCAGGCCGGCGAGCAGGAACCGGGGCGCATGCAGGAGCCCGAGGACACCGTCCAGCAGCGACCGCGGCTGCGACAGCAACCGGCCCAGCCCGCGATACGCGCCGACGAACCGCCATGTTTCGTGCCAGACACTGTAGAAGCGCATCCGCTCCTCGTCGGGTCGCTCGCCACCGGCCGCACAGTAGGCCGCCACGAAGTCTTCCCACGGCTGCACCCGGCTGACGTGCGGGCGCACGTAGGCGAGGTCCTGCGCCGCTTCGCCGACGCGGGCGCGTTCCCAGTCCAGCAGCGCGGTGAGGGACCCGTCGTGGACCAGGATGTTGTGAAAGCCGGGGTCACCGTGCAGTAGGACCGGGGTGGCGAGCGTATCCGGCACATGGGCGCGCAGCCACGCGAACAACAGCGCCGGCAACGGCTCCGCGCCGGCACCCGCCGCCCGCGCGGCCGCCGCGACGAGCTGCTCCTGTTCCTCGATCGCCGCCAGTAATTCGGCCGGCGAAGACATGGCGGGTACCGGGGTGGCGGGCAGTCCCGTCAGCTCGATGGCATGGAGCTTGCCCAACGCGCGCGCCAGCTCCAGACCCGCGCTCGCGTCGGTCCCTTCCTCGGGGCCGAAGACGTCACCGAGATTGCCGCCCGCGGCCCGCCGCGACGCGAAGAAGGGCTGCCCGAGCGGGTTCTGCTCGGGTTCGATCCACAGCGGCTCGGCCACATCGGTGCCGCGCTTCCACGCGAATTCGAGCACGTTGTACTCATGAACCAGGGTGTGTGAGTCACGCCCCGGGGTGATCTGCCGGAGCACGATCTCCTCCCGCGTACCCGCGCGGTCGAAGTCCACCAGGATGGTCGTCTTGGAGAACCCGCCGGAGAGCTGGGTGGCGGCCCGTACCGTCACCTCGTCGCCGAAGCGGCTCCGCAGATACTTCTCGATATCGGCCTCGGTGATCTCGGCGCTGGAACTCGTGCCCAGCCAATTCATTGCCACCGATTCACGAGCCGCCTGCTCCGGCGCGGCCGCCGAACCCAGCTCGGGCAGGTCGGTGCCGGCCAGTAGGCGCAGGATCGCGGCCGTATCCACGCTTTCCGCTCCCCCGGCGGCGATCACCGCCGGCGCCTGCTCCGCAACGGCGCGGAAAGGGTCCGCCGGCATATCCGGAACCATGGGTCGCAGCAGCTCGGCGAGCCGCTCCTGGGTGTCGGCGCGACGAATCGGTGTCAGGTCACGCAGGACGGCGCGGTGGAAGAGCACGTCGATCACCCCGAGCACATGTTCCAGGTGCGCCCGGTCACCGGTTCTGCCGTCCAGCTCCACGTCGAGAATGCGGTCCACCGCGTCGATGGTCGCCGCGGCCTCGGTTGCAGGAGACACGAGCGGGCACCTCCCTCCAAAGCCTTCCGGCCACTCGTCGCTAATAGTCTGATATCCAACTATCTATTCCTCAGCAAGTCAACGGAACGGATCGGAATCATGGTGGCGACTGACCTTTCGGAGGTCCTCGGACTTCTGACACTGACCCCGGAGGGCCACGACTGCTTCGTGGGAGGCGAAGGATTCCTGCACCAGCAGGACGGCCGCCTCGTGCGCTCGGTGGCCCAGGAGGGGTTCCTCGGAGGACCACGTAGGGAGCGCCCGGTATCGCCTCGGCCCTTCCTTCCGACCCTCCCCGATCGCCACTCACAATTCTGTCGCTTCCTATACTATTTGTGAATGGAGTTTAATTGTGCGGCAGGATCCGGAGAACGAGCATGAACGCGGCGCTACCCACCCCGGACGACGATGCGCTCCGGACCACGCGAGGCTGGATGGAGCGCGCGCTGCTCGTCGCCGGCCCCCGCACGGAGCTGATCCTGATTCGGCACGGAATGCAGCGGCACAGCCTGGCCGAGGAATCACGGCCGGGCGGGCCGCGCCTGTCGGAGCTGGGCGTACGCCAGGCGCGGGCGGTCGCCGAATATCTCGCCGAGCTCGAGATCGCCGCCCTCTACTGCAGCACCATCACCCGGGCTCACGACACGGCCCGGGCCATTGCCGACCGGCATCCGGCGGGCCTGGTCCCCGACGTGTGGCCAGACCTACGCGAGATCGACGTCTACGGAAAGTCGGAAAACCGTATCCCGCCGGCCGACATCCAGGCCACCGCGGCCGAAGAGTTCCACCGGACCCGCCGCTGGGATGCTTTCCCGAACACCGAGAGCAGCGCAGAGTTCCGCCGGCGCATCCTCGACACCGTCACCGCCATCGCGGATAAGCATCCCGGCGAACGCGTCGCCGTTGTCAGTCACGGTGGCGCGATCAGCTCCCTGCTGTCCGCCGTGCTCGGTATCGAGGAAGACATGTGGGTCTACTCGGCACATACCGGCATCACCCGCCTGCTGCGGGGCGAGGACCGGTGGGCCGTCGGAGCCGTGAACGAAACCCCCCACCTGGACAACGAGTTGCGCTCGTTCTGAGCACGTCCACAGCACGAAGACCTGGACCGAAAGGCGCCCGATGCGAGTCGCCACCGATTACGCCGGAAATCTGCTGGCGGAGGCAGTCGCATCGAGAGTGTGCTCGATCACTGGGAAAGCCCGGGAGACGGCGTGCGCGGATGGCTGCGAGCAGGCGGTTTGCCCGACCACATCAGCGACGCATGGCACGCGCGATTCACCGCTGCGGGAAACGACTGAGCGGAGGTTCCGGATACACTGCGCCGGCACCGTGTCCGTGTCCGGCGAGCGGTATCTCGGCCCGCCCGGGCCCGTTCTGCGGGCACCATTTCGCAGGCCACCGTTGCGCGGGCCCTTCGGCCTCGGCATCCTCCCCCAGCGGGAGCGACGCGGATACCAACATCCAAATATTTTTCTAATACATAATATTCTATTTGTAGACTATTTTCGTTGCTCTCTCTAACCTCCCCACCATGAGAACTGCTCGTCTTCACCGGACACGGACCCTCGTCGGCGCGGCCACCACACTCATGACACTCGTCGCGCTCACCGCATGCGGTTCGGACACCACCGGCTCCGGCACCACCGCGACAACCACCGGCACGGAGCGCGTACCGGCAACGATCACCATCACGTTGATGCGCCATGCCGAATCCGCGGGCAACGCATCCGGACTCATCGACACTTCGACACCCGGCCCCGAACTGACCCCCAAGGGCCGCGCCGAAGCACAGGCCGCAGCCGAGGCTCAGGGCCACAAGGATTTCGACGGGGTATTCGCGTCGACGATGGTGCGGACACAGCAGACCGCGAGCTACATGGCCGCCGCCGTAGCGGAACCGGTCGAGGTACTCGCCGGTCTACGCGAGATCGAGGCCGGCCGGTTCGAAGGACAACCCGAGTCCGCCGCCCAGTCCGGCTATCTGCAGGCTCCCCTCGCTTGGATCCAAGGTCGCCGCGACGAACGGATTCCCGGCTCGATCGACGGCAACGAATTCGACCATCGCTTCGACGTTGCCATCCAGCAGATCTACGACAGCGGAGACACCCACCCGATCGCCTTCGCCCACGGCGGTTCCATCATGATCTGGACCCTGATGAACGTCAAAAATCCGGACCCGGACAAGCTGAAGACCGCTCCGCTCAGGAACACCGGCTACGTCACGATCCAGGGAAGCCCCGCTTCCGGATGGTCCCTCATCGATTGGAACGGAACTCCGGTACCGCGGTGACAGGCTGTCTCCGGAGCGCACTGCGCATACGCATCGCCGGCGTTCGGTCCTACCTTTGCGCAAGGCGAGCTCTCCGGGAACTATTCTGTCGCTATTGCGTCATCAGCTTCGCCGCATCGAGCAGGCAGTCAGAGTATGAGCGTCGGCGCCGACCGCCACGACGTCGTACTGCACGATCCCACCCTCGTCGAAGCCCTGCTACAGCGCGCCTGCGACGAGATCGATGATGTGCAGCATGCTGTCATCACCAGCCGTGATGGGCTCGTAGTCGCGGCGAACAAAGAATCCGGCGGCAGTGGCGATGAGGGTGACACCATCGCCCTGCGCGGCTCCGCGATGGCGGCGGCAGCGGTGGGAATCGGAGACCACTTCGCAAGGCTTGTCTCCCAAGGCAAATTGCATTCCGCGACGTTCGAAGCCGACCGTGGCTGCGTGGGAGTGTTCCCGATTACCAGCACCTTGCTGTTGATCGTGACCAGCCAACCCACGGTCACCTTAGGGCGGTTCAGCGCAGCCGCGAAGAAAGTGCTGGCGATTCTCCAGTCCCCCCAGTCATGAACAACCAACCCCCAGGTACCTCCAGGAGCAGGCGGCACCGGATCAGCAGCCACCGACGGCATCTTCCCAGCCGAAGCGACGACCCTTGGGACTCGGATCCGGCACCCACCGGTCGCCTTTGGGCGAGATGAATCCTTCCGCCTCGCCAGGGCGGCCCGGACCCGGTGTGCGGCCGCGTTCGCGTTCAGTGCCGCCGATCGAGGAACCTGCGGACCTCGGCGGCTTCGCCGCTTCCAGTGGTCGGCAGGCGCAACAGCGGAAAGGCATAGCGACGGCAGATCTCGTTCTTCAACGCGTCGCGGGCGAGCTGCTTCGGGTTAGCTTCATGGGTGCTGTGGCCGTCCACTTCGATGGCGCACACGTTCGCGTTGGTGATCCGGTTGTAGATGACGAAATCGAACGACGCTCGGCGCCGGACGAACTCGCGGTGCTGATCATCGAGCCGGTCCAGACCGCGCGGGAACACATGCTGCAGCGAAACCTGTAGGTGTATAGCCAGATGGCTGTAATGGGGTTCAGCGAGCACCGCCTCCAGCAGTGTGAGTGCGATGTCCTCCGACGGAAACTCGGTACGCCCCCAGCCGATATGCGGGTGTGAGCGCTGCCGCTCCCTGCGGTCGGTGTACAGCAGATCGAAGATCGACACCACATCGCTGTCGACGACGGCGTTGTCCGGATCTCGGTATCGGATGTAGCCGATCAGATCGCGCAGATGTCGACTCTTCGGTAGCTCTGACGGGTGGGTGACCAGGATGAACAAGCGCATCGCCCGGGATACGGCCACATTGATCAATTTCGGATCGTCGGCGAACTCCAGAGCTGCCCGGCTGCTCAGCGTGTCGTCCAGCACCGTGGTCATGACGACCGCGTCCTTTTCCCTCCCTTGGAATTTGTGCACGGTATCGGATTCGATGGAATCGATCAGGGCGTCGGTCACCTTGTCGGCCTGACGGCGATACGGAGTAGTCACCCCGACCTCGTGTGGCTGGATATCGGCGGATATCCAGGGGAGGACCTCATGCTGGATCACGTCGATCTCGCGCTCGTTGCTGCGTCCCTTCGACTTCGAGTCGTCGTCGCCGTAGATATGGCGCATGTGATTGCCGGGGGCGGTCCGCACCACTGTCATCGGAGCGAACTTCGTTGCGCTGCGCGTATAGGGAATCAGCTTGCCGCCGTAGAACTTTCGATTGCAGAACTCGATGATGTCCGGATCGCATCGATAGTGTTCACGCAGCATCACCCGGGGCACCTGATTGCTGTAGCGATCGATGATCGAGGACAGGACGCTGCGCCGGTAGTCGAAGACCGGATCGGGCGCCGGAGGCGCATCGGTCAGGACCTTCGTGACCGGCGGGAGCTGTTCCAGATCACCGACGACGATGAGGTTCCGCGCACATGCCAGGACCGGGCCCACTGTCACCAGATCCACCTGTGATGCTTCGTCGATGATCAGATAGTCCAGGAGGGCCGAACGTCCGATGCTGTCCTGGAGCGAATGGCAGGTGCTCAGGATGAGCGGGTAGTCGTGGGTGAACTGCCCGAACTTCTGCCGATACCGTGAGTTGTAGACCGTGCGGGACATCGGGGCATACCTGGCGCGCAGTGCGTCATGGAGCAGCTGCCTGGACAGCTGCTCCTGGTCGGCCGACAGTACGTCGAACTTCTTGCCCGCCAACGTTTTGCTCAGCTGCTCGACTTGTTGCTCGAGTACAGCGATCTTCTTCTCGTAGTAGAGGCGCTCGATCCGCAACACGACGTCGATGTCGCCGGCATCGACCTTGCGAAGCGCCCGGTACTTGAAGTAGCGATTCATTATGTCGACCATCCGACCCAAGCCACCGTCGCGGATCCAGCGCGGATCGGTGTCATCGATGAAATCGAGCAGTTTGCCCGCACTGTAGCGACGCAACAGCGGTAGGTTGTCGACGTTCGGTACCTCGCCGCGGTCGAAGAACGACTGAAAGTGCCTTTGCTCCAACAGATATCCGTGCAACTGATGCCGTAGCTCGGCGCGGCGGCGATCCTGCTCCCGCAGCGCGGCGAGACGCCGATTCACCTTGCTGAGCTGGTCCGCGGCATCCAGGACAGGTGCCGAACCGGCGCGCAACATCGCATCGACCGCAGTGTTGCGTGGTCCCTGCCCGGCAAAGAACTCCTCCCGCTTCACGGCGCGCCCCAGATTGGCCGCCACCATCCCGAAGCCTTCCTTGGTCAGCTTCTCGAAAACGTTGTCGACGGCGGAGTTGCTGAACGACACCACCCCCACCGTCGCGCCGGGCCGGCAGATCACCGAGGCGATGATGTTGAGGATCGTCTGCGTCTTCCCGGTTCCGGGCGGGCCGTCGATCACCGAGATCGGATACCGCAACGCATTGAGCACCGCCTCGCTCTGGCTGATGTTGGTGCGGAACGGGTATACCGGCAGCGGTATCTCGTCGTCCGGCCGGGGCTCGATCGGTGCCTGCTCGAGAATCCGGGTCAACGCACTTTCGGGGTGAATGAAATCCAGGCGCTTGTGGTTTCGGAGCAGTACGCCGGAATCACCGGTGAGTTCCTCCGCTACCGTGCGCCAGTACGTCAGCACATCCCGGGAGCGGGGCGCGATGACGGCATTCGACAGCACCTCCACCCGATCCGCGACGTAGGCGTTCCATCCGCCCGTTCTGTTCAGCACATGCCACCACGATCCGACCTCCGGCGGGCCGGTGAACAGGTAGGCATCGGTCGCGTCCGCCGAGGATCCGTCGACGAAAAGCAGCGCGCGCGAACCCAAGGACACCGACGCAGCCCGGTCGAGGATCGTCACTCGCTCCCACCCGAACGGGTAGTCCTTAGACCCGCCGAACCGCACCCGGACCCGGTCCGGTCGTGGTTCGTATTCGCTGACCTCCAAGGTCCTGTCCTCCGGGACCCAGTCCTCCTTCCGGCGGATGACGACCGCAACAACCCGTGGATCAAGCATCGGACCCCCTCGCCTCCGCACGGCAGCGCGCCACGTCTGGTTTCGGGCCGTTCCGGCTACAGCCGGTGGCTCGACGTCGGCACAGCGAAAAGGCTACCTACTTCGGCTGAAAACGTCTGCCCAGAAGCAATATTCGTGGCTCGGAGCAGATCTGCGGCGGTAGTCCGGGTAGCCGACCCGCAGAACGAACCCGCCGACCGAAGTGGGGAGTACGCGCTGCGGCTCGAGGCCGACAGTGTCGTTCTCGCTTCCTGTCCGATCGCAAGCCGCTGAAGGCGCACGCAGTCCCGTAGAGTCGCCGGGAGCCATGGAGGCTGGAATCGAACCAGCGACCTCCGACTTGCAGGGGCGGCACTCTACCAACTGAGCTACACCATGGCCGAGGGGGACCGTATCAGTCGAGCCCGATGTCTGCAAGTTTCTGCTGATTACACTGTGCCACAGTGCATCTCGACATCTATTGGATTTCGAAGTACGTGACTGTCCGATGAGATCGGCAGACGCCGACTGACAGGGTTCGGTCGACCCATCGGCCGGTATGTGGTACGCCGCCTGGAGGGAAGTGGACCTCGAGCCGATGGATTCTTCCGAACGGTCAGGACCTCAACGACGTCGTTCAAACCACAACAGTCGTGCACGGTGACGACCTCGAAGGCTGGTCCGAGGCCCGAACCCCCCTTCGGTTCGGGCCTCAGACCAGCGCGGGAGAGATTCCCGGGGTGCGTCCTTGCACTCCGGAATCCGTGTGGTCATGGATCGCCGTGGTGGGCTCCCCGCTCCGTTCGTTGGGGTCAGGTCCCGACGATGTACGCAAATATTGCTAAAATAAATACGAAAGTCAAGTCGCCAATCCGGTGGCCATCGCCGACCGAAGAACGATAACGGATCGCCACCACTGTTCATCTAGGCAGGTTAAGGCCTATCCCGACACGGCAAGTTGGCAACTTTCTGCATGTCGCACTAGAGGACGCTTCCGCTATGATTTCGTACATGTGCGCAAATTTCGGTGCCTCCTATGGATAGGGACACCGCGCGACAGCTAGGGAGAACCGTGGTAGCGCGGCGCGAACAGCTGAACCGCAGTCGCCGCCAGGTCACGCTGATGGGCGGGCCGACCGAGCCGACCCTGCTCAAGATCGAGCGTGGTGAAGCCGGGCGGCTCAGCACCAACACCATGCACAAACTTGACGTGGGTCTGGCGTGGGAGCCGGGGTCAGCCCAGCAGGTGATCGTCGGCGGTGATCCAATTCCGTTGCGGCGCAACGCCAGTATCGAAGTCGCACCCTCATACATCGTCGTACCGGCCGAGACCATCGCCGGACTGGTCGTCGTGGCTCGCGAGATTTCCGAACTTGCGACGCCCAACTCGGCGTTGAACGAGGCCTCTCAACGGCTCGATAAGTGCATACAGCCGCTGTACGCCCGGTACGTCACCCAACTGTTGGAAACCAATCGCCTGCACGGTGGAGCGCTCGGTCCGGTTGTGGCGCTGCTGGGCCCATTCTTGGACCGCCCGGCCCATCCCGACGACGCCGATTGGGAGGACGCACGATATCGACGCTGGCTCGCGGGCATCCATGTCGATATGGATGACGCGACCTGCGCTCGGTTCGAGGCAAGACTGGAGGCCGCCAGATGAGTGGATTGCTGTCCCTGGCCGAACGTATCGACATGCTCTTTCGCGCATTGCACAGCAGCACCGACGCCGAGCCCACCGCGGAGGCCATCGCCGAGGCTCTGCGCGGTTCGAATGTCGAGGTCACCCCGGAGACACTCACGGCCCTACGTTCCGGAGCGCTCGATTGCGCACCGCCACAACTGCTTACGGCGTTGGCGACGCACTTCAGTCAACCGGGCTGGTACCTCACCGGCCCAGCCGACGATGAACAGGTGATCGGGGTCCACGTCCAGCTCAGCTTGCTCCGCGCACTGCGCGATTCCGGCGTCAGCCGGGTGCGTCTGAGGGGTCGGCCCACCAGCTCCGACCGCGAGGCGCTGATCGAAGGCCTGCTCGCACGCGGGGCGCGGAGCAGGCGCGAGACCATCAATCCTGACGGCGAGACATCTTGAGCCGCAAGCCATCCGGTTTGAGCGTGATCGTCTCCTTTACCTTCAGCTCGTAACCAGGATCCGCGGTCAGATCGAAATTGCGCAGGATCGTCGCCAAGACGAGCACGATCTCGTGGTAGGCGAACTGCCGTCCGATGCAGGCGCGCATTCCGACACCGAAGGGCCTATACAGCTCGGGATGGCGTGCGCGGACCCGATCGGGCAGGAAACGGTCCGGATTGAAGGTTTCGGGATCACCACCCCACAGTTCGTGGCGATGCAGCTGCAGCAACACGACGAAAACCCATTCGTTCTTCTCGAACGGATACTGGCCGCCCAGGATCGTGTTCGCGCGTGCCTTGCGGAAGTAGCCCGGGGCCGTGGGCCAAAGTCGCAGCGACTCGTCGACGATGCGCCGTACGTATCGCAACTTGGCGACCTGCTCGACCTCGAGCTCATCACCGGTCCATACCTGGGCGATCTCGGTCCGCGCCTGTTCGGCGATCTCGGGATGGCGCGACAGATAATGCAGCGCGAACGCCATCACTCCCGCCGAGGTTTCATGCCCGGCTGCGAGGAACGTCAGGATCTGATGGCGGATGTTCTTCTCGTCCAGCAGTTCCCCGGTCTCTGGGTCCGCCGCGGTCAGCATCCGGTCCAGCAGATCGCTGTGCTCGCCGGCACCCTCACGGCGCCGGCGCGCGATCACTTCGTCGATCGTCTCGTTCACCATCGCGACATCGGCTCGGTGCTGGGCTCGTTGCTGGCGGAACACCGTACGCTCGATCAGTGGATGCGAGTACGCGGACCTGTTGATGTAGGTCAGCGCACGCAGCATCGCCGAGACTACCGGATGCGGATCAGTACGGATGAAGGACTCGAATTCGTAGCCGAACCCGGTGCGGCCGATCACTTCGAGGGCAACCTTGTTCGTGTCGGAGGGCACATCGACCCACTCGCCGGCCCGCCCGGTCCAATGCTCGACCAGCTCGCCCGCACACCGCTGCATGGCCGCGTGGTAGCCCTTCATTGCCGCCGCGGTGAACGACGGTGCCAGAATCGCGTGCGCCTTCGCCCAGTTCGGCTCGGAGTTGTGCGCGGTGAACAGTCCATCACCCGCCACGCTACGCAGATCCCGGATCGGCACCCCCAGGAACTTCGACCACAACTCATCGTCGTTGATCTCCCGCAACAGGTCCGGATCCGACACATAGGTGACCCGAGCGCCGAAGATGTTGCGCTCGTAGATCCCGCCGAATTTCTGCGCGCCGCGCATTCCCCACTGACTCGAGTCGGTGACATGCAGATCCCACACATCACCGAGTACAGGCAGACGGTAGGGCGGATGCGGTAGCTCCCGATCCTGTGCCCGGATCGGCCTCGGCGTGGTCGTGGTCATCGTGCTCCATCCAGTAGTCCGGCACCGTCCACGTGGGCGGATGCCTCGTCCCAATGCGCGGCTATGCTGCGCAGCGTACGACGTTCGTCAACGATGTCGCGCCCCGGAGCTGAGGCGTGCAAGCGAACATGGCGCCCCGGTGTCGCCCCGGATGTTTTGCGCCGTAACGCCTGCACGATCTGCACGGCCTCCGCCAGAGCCTCGGGCAAATCGTCCGGTGGCTGCTCGGAGTAGCGGCCCAGCACCAGCAGACAGTCGCGAATCTCAACGGTCATGCGATGCAAGCGCCGCTCCGGGCCGACAGCGGGATCCTGCTGCGAGGGGCGCGGGATCTCCGCCGCGCATACCGTCATCAGCGCCATCCACAGCGGCGTCAAGTGCCGCACGGCGCGGGAGGCCGGATCCATACGAAGCCGACGGGCGATCTCCACCATCACCTGTGCCGAGGCGGGAATCGCGCCCAACAGCAGCAGATAGATGAAGTTGCGCTCGTTGGCAGCGAATCGGAAGTCGACGAACGCGCGCCCGATTCCGGTCGCCGCACACACCGCACTGACCAGGATCGAGATGGCTTCCTCGATAGCCCACACGCCGACAACCAGAATCAGAACATATGTCAGGCGATGACTCGGGCGCAGGTCACCGGCACGCACGTCACGGATGCTCGCCCAGGTGATCACGACGCCCGTTGCCGCGCACCACGCCGAGAACAGTGCGAAATACAGCACCGTCTGCCAGCCCTCGGTGCGATCGATGTACTGCCCAAGGTTCCGCGCGTGGGTCCCCGCCGACAACATCACCGCGGCCGACAGGTACACCGCCACCCACACCATCCGACGGGTACGCACCGCGCGGTCGGGCCAGGTCTCCGACCAGGACAACGCTAACAGCACTAGCCTCAATCCCTCACGCCCAATTCCGGCACAAGGTGCCGGAATTGGCGAAAAGGTGCTCTGAACTGCAATAATCCGGCTTGTCTAAGGTCGAATCGCGCAGTTTCAGGAGCACCTTTTCGGTGAGTGAGTCTATGTCG